>NZ_LHOZ01000080.1:0-103639 GCF_001297205.1 Frigoribacterium sp. RIT-PI-h
GGGGCGCGCTCTGGGCACTGACCCATGAGCCGGGCCGAGTGTGGGACAAGCATTACCGCGAGGGTTCGCTGAACATTGAACTGCCTCAGCCGGAGATCGGAAGCGACTGGGCCGCGTACCGGCGGGTGGGGGGGGGCATGCGGGGCTGGCGGGGGGGGGGGCGGGGCGGGGGGGCCGCGCGTGGCGGCGTGGCCGCCGGACGCGGAGCCGGAGGCGGTGGTCGAGGACGAGTCGCAGCCGGCGAGGGTGCCGATGGCGATGGCGCCCACGGCGAATGCGGCGAGGACGGTACGGGTCGTGGGCATGAGGAGCCTTCCTGGGGAGGACGAGGTGGAGCATGCGGGACTGGCGAGGGGGCGATCTCGGTGGGGTCGGGATCGATGGGCAATCGATTTCCGTCGGGAACTGCGTCAAGAGTGACGCCTTCGTGTTTCGAGTGTCAACACCTTTGTGTTTCCGACGTGTAAAAGAGATCCGGGGCGGGCAATCGGTTTCCCGTGAGGGGACGATACGATGACGGCATCACCCGTCGCCCCCGGCGGCCACGCCCTGAGGAGCCCATGAACGCCGTCACCATCTCGGACGTCGCCCGCCGGGCGGGCGTCTCCCCCGCGACGGTCTCGCGCGTCATGTCGGCCTCCCGACCCGTCGGCCGCGAGGTCGAGGTCCGCGTGCGACAGGCGGCCGACGAGCTGGGCTACTCGGGCAACGGCATCGCCCGCGCCCTGCGCACCCGCCGCACCGACACGGTCGGCATGGTCGTCCCGAGCATCCTCAACCCGTTCTTCACGACCCTGGTCGACAGCCTCGAGAGCGCGCTGCACGGCGAGGGCAAGCAGCTGTTCCTCTGCGACTCCCGGCAGGACCCCGCCGTCGAGGCCGAGCACCTGCGGTCGCTCATCGAACGGCACGTCGACGGCATCGTGGTCAGCCCCGTGCACGACACCGAGAGCGCGGCCGCCGTCGCCGCGTCCGCCCGGGCCGTGCCGTTGGTGCAGCTCGACCGCCGGGTCGACGTCCCGGGCACCGACTGGATCGGCCTCGACGACGCCGAGGCGATGAAGCTCGTCCTGACGCACCTGGCCGAGACCGGTGCCCGCTCGGCCGCGTTCGTCACCTCCGAGCTGACGAACTCGTCGACGACCCTGCGGCTCCGGGGCTTCCGACACTGGTCGGCCGAGCTCGGCATCCGCGAGGTGCGCGACGGGGTCGTGCTCGGCGACTACTCGGTCGACAGCGGCGACGCGGCGGCCCGCCGACTGCTCACCTCCGACGACCGCCCGGACGCCATCGTCTGCGCGGACGACCTCATCGCCATGGGCGTGCTGCGGGCGGCCCGCGAACTCGGGGTGTCGGTGCCCGACGAGCTGCAGGTCACGGGCTTCGACGACATCGTCTTCGCCTCGTACGTGACCCCGGCCCTGACGACCCTCGCCCAGCCCACCGACCGCATGGCCGGCGAGGCGCTGCGACTGCTCTCGCTGCGCGGGTCCGACGACGGCGGACGAGGAGGCGCGCGCGTCTCGTTCGCGCCCCGACTGGTCCGACGGCAGAGCACGCGGTCGACGGCTTCCGTGCCCGCCTGACCCGTGCCCTACCCGTGCCCGCCTGACCCACGGGAGCGCCGGGCCCGCCCTGCCTCGACTGTCGGCTGCCGGCCGTCGGTCAGTGCTCGGCAGCCCACCGTTCGCCGACGCGACCGAACTGCTCGACGGCCTTCAGCACCGCGTCGACCGACACGGACTCGTCCACCGCGTGCACGACGGTCGGGTCGCCCGGGCCCCAGACCACGACGGGCACCCCGTCGTCGAGCGATCGCACGAGCACCGAGGCGTCCGTGAAGTACGAGGCGGGCGCCTCCGAGACCGGGGCGTCGAGCCCGGCCAGCCAGGGATGGTCGCGCGGGGTCCACACGGCGGCCAGGTCGAGGTCGACGCGGACGTCGGTCACCTCGGGCTGGTCCCGCCACCAGGCGACGAGCTCGGCGACGTCGTCACGGACGACCCGCAGGTCGATGCGCGCCTCGCAGACGTCCGGCACGATGTTCGGCACGCTGCCACCCGAGACGACGCCCACGTTGACCGTCTCGCGCCCGAGGTCGTCGTGCGCCGAGAGCGGCAGGTCGTCCAGGCGCCCGAGCACCGCCACGAGGTCGAGGATCGCGTTGTGACCCCGCTCGGGCGTGCTGCCGTGCGCGGCGACGCCCGAGGTGCGCACGGTCAACCAGAGCGCGCCGCGGTGGCCGAGCACGACCCGCCCGTCGGTCGACTCGGGGATCACGACGGCTCCGACCCGGTGACCGGCGAGCAGGTCGACGACCGCGGGGGCACCGAGGCAACCGACCTCCTCACCCGTGGAGACGGCGAGCGCGACGGGTGCGCCCTGCCGCAGGAGGTCGCGCACGGCGACGACCGAGGCCGCGAGACCGGACTTCATGTCGGACGTGCCCCGTCCGTGCAGGCGGTCACCGACGACGGTCGAGGCAAAGGGGTCGTGGGACCACGCCGAGGCGTCGGTCACGGGGACGACGTCGGCGTGCGACGCGAAGACGAGCAGCGGCCTGTCGGCGGCGACGCTCGTCGGCGAGACCAGGAGGGCCGTGGGCTCACCGTCGACCCCGGGGGCGAAGGCGACACGCGCCTCCTCGACACCCTCGAACTCGAGGGCGACGCGGCGGAGGACGGCCGCCTCGCCGCGCGTGCCGCTCGTCGAGTCGATGGCGACGAGGTCGCGCAGCAGGGCGATCACGGGAGCCGGGGTCGGGTCGGTCATGGCGACACGTTAGCCGCCGAGGCGCCACGGCTGGACGACGTCCCAGGCCGTCGTGCCAGCGTGGGGCCACACGCCCGACACGTCCGACCGAAGGGGATCGCCCATCATGGCCGACCAGAAGAAGCTCAAGAAATCCGCTGCCAAGGCCTACGACAAGGCCGAGGACGCCGTCACCGACGCCCGAGCCGCCGTCGCCGAGGCCAAGCGACGGGCGAAGAAGCTCGCGAAGAAGGCGCGTCCGTCGGTGAAGCCGCTCGAGAACGCGCTCGACGACGCCGCCGCCGGACTCAAGGACGCGAAGAAGACGGCGAAGGGCGCGGGCCAGGCCTCGAAGGGGGCGTCGTCGACGCCGTCGTCCGCCACCCCGGCCGAGCCGCGCTCGATCTACACCCCGCCCCTGCCCGAGGTCGACGAGACCACCGTGCAGCTGCCCGACGGCCACGACGCCCACGTCGACCTGCACGCGCAGACGCTCGTCGCGCTGCGCGCCCTCGCCCGGACCAAGGGCATCACGAACGTGTCGCGGTACCCCAAGGCGACCCTGATCGAGAAGATCGAGCAGGCCTGACCCGGGGCCGACCCTGACGGCGGGCGTGTTCGGGCGACCCGGGCGGGTGGACTCGCCCGTCTCGCCCGAACGCGCCCGTCCTGGGCGTGCCGACGCCCGTCCCGCGGGGGCGGGCACGCCGGTCCCGCGGGCGCCGGCCGGCCGGCCACCCGCCCGCGCCACCACGACGGCCCGCCTCACTAGGGTGAGGACATGACGCGCGCTCAGCTCATGGCTCCCTACCGGTTCGCCTTCGCGGCGCTCGGCTTCGTCGCCGTCGCCGCCCAGTTCGCGGACTCGATCGAGAACGACTACAGCATCGTCAACTTCTTCTCGTTCTTCACGAACCTCAGCAACCTGTTCGCCGTCGTGGTCTTCGTCGTCGGCGGAGTCCGCACCTTCCGCCGTCGCCCCGGCAGCCGTGCGTGGGACACCGTGCGGCTCATCTCGGTCGTCAACATGGTGTTCGTCGGCCTCGTCTTCAACGTCCTGCTGACCGACGTGGCCGGCGGCGTGCTGCCCTGGGTCAACGTCGTCGTGCACATGGTGATGCCCGTCGCGGTGCTCGTCGACTGGCTCGTGCTGCCCGCCGGCCGTCGCCCGCCGTGGTCGGCCGCCCCCCTCGGGTTCGTCGTGCCCGTGGCGTACAGCGTGTACTCGCTCGTCCGCGGCGCCGTCACGTCGTTCTTCCCGTACCCCTTCTACGACCCGGAGGCGCTGGGCGGCTACGGCCCCGTGGCGGTCTACATGGTGGTGCTGCTCGTCGCACTCGCCGTGCTGTCGCTCGCGCTGGTCGGTCTGGCGCGGCTGGCCGGCCGCTTATGGAAGCAGCGCTCGCGCCGCTGACGCGACCCGCGCCTCCTGCGCTTCGCACTTCCCACCGCGCCGCCCCGCCATGCCCCACCCTCCACCCCGCCAGGAAGTGGACACCGCACCACGTCTAGTCGTGGCGCAGTGTCCACTTCGTGGAGGCGTAGGCCCCCGGAGCACCCGGCCCGAGCCAGCGCGCGGCCCGTGCCGGCTCAGCGGTAGTGCTGCTCGCCGCGGGCGGCCGCGGCGACCACGTCGCGGATGCGGGCCGCACGGGTCTCGGGCCGCTTGAGCGCGGCCAGCCGGAAGTACACGCGGAACCGCTCGGTCTTCGTCAGCGACGCGAAGTGGGCGGCCGCCGCCGGGTCGGCGTCGAGCGCCGCCTGCAGGTCGTCCGGAGGCGCGGCGTCCTTCTGCCGGTAGGCGGCGTCCCAGCGCCCGTCGGCCTTCGCCCGGTCGACCTCGGCCTGCCCCGCCGGGGTCATGAGCCCCTCGGCGACCAGGCGGGCGACGTGCTCGCGGTTCACCTGGGACCACGGGCTGTTCTTCCGCCGCGGTTGGAACGCGGGGAGCGTGAAGTCGTCGTCGGGCCGACTGGTCTGGCCGGCGATCCAGCCGTGGTAGAGGGCGACGTCGAGCGCCTCGGACCAGGTCATGCCGGGCTTCGTCGACCGCACCTTCCGGAGCGTCAGTCGCACCCCACCCACGTCGGGGTCGCCCTCGAGGTACTCGCGCCACTGTTCGACCGTCACGTCGAGCACGGGCTTGTCCGCGAAGCTGACCATGCGGCGACCCTACCGCCGCAGCGAGAGGTCGCGACGTACCGCTCACGTCCGTACATGAGCGGCACGTCGTGACATCTCGACCCGGCCCACCCGGCGCGACGTACCCCTCAGCCCCCCTCCCCTAGCCTGGCGGGATGGACCTCATCGGGTGGATCACCGACATGGGCTCGTCTTTGCCGACCCCGCTCGTCTGGGCGTTGGGCGCCCTGTTCGCCTTCACCGAGTCCGGGCTGGGCCTCGGCGTCTTCGTGCCGGGCGAGACGATCGTGCTGCTGCTCGCCGCGACCTTCGACGACCCCTGGACGGCGGTCGCGTTCTTCGTCTCGGTCGCGATCGGCGGATCGCTCGGCGACCACGTCGGCTACCTGCTCGGCCGCCGCTTCGGCACGGGGTTCCGGGACACACGCATCATCCGCCGGATCGGCGTCGACAGCTGGGACCGCGCCGTCGCCGTCCTCGAGCGGCGAGGGGCGGCCGCGGTCTTCCTCACCCGCCTCGTGCCCGTGGTCCGCACCCTCACGCCGGCCGCGGCCGGGGGCGCGAAGGTGCCCTACCGGTCGTTCCTGCCCGCGTCGTTCGGCGGGGCGCTGACCTGGGCCGCCGTCTACGTCGGCATCGGGTTCCTGCTGCGGTCCTCGCTCGAGGCGGCACAGGAATACCTCGGGCAGTTCTCGTCGTGGGCGCTGATCGGGGCCGCGGTGATCGTCGCGATCGTGTTCGTCGTGCGGCTCGTGCGCCGGCGTCGCGCGGCAGCCGCCGACGACGTGGACGGCACCGTCGACGAGACGGTCGCCGCCGACGACGCGGAGGCCCGCGACGACGCTGAGACCTTCGACGACGACGCAGACGAGGAGGCGCGGGTCGACGGCCGCGGGCCCGTCGCGACGGCCGTCCACGCGGCCGGGCACGCCGTGGCCGATCCCGTCGTCGCGGGTGCGTCCGCCTCGGGCGAGTTCGTCGCGGAGCACCTGTCGTCCCGTCGGCTCGGCGCCCTGCGCCACCGCCTCTTCGAGGTGGACGACTGGCGGACCGTGCCCAACGCGATCACGGCTGCGCGCCTCCTGCTGTTGCCGGTCTTCGCCGGGCTGCTGATCGCGGAGCTCTGGTGGCCGGCCCTCGTCGTGATCGCGGTCGTGTTCGCGACCGACTGGCTCGACGGGTTCGTGGCCCGGCGCACCGACTCCGTCTCGGTGCTCGGGTCGTGGCTCGACCCCGTGGCCGACCGGCTGACCGTCGTCGTGGTGGCCGTGGCGTTCGCGACGGCCGACGTCTTCGGCTGGCAGGAGGCCGTGCTGCTGATGGTGCCCGACGTGCTGCTCGCGGTCGGAGCGGCGCTGGCCTTCCGCGGCGACCCGGCCCTGCCGGTCTGGTGGGCCGGCCGGCTGCGCGCGGGCCTGTGCTTCGGCGGCCTGGCGGTGCTGCTGCTCGGCGTCGCACTCGGCGGCCCCGAGTCGACGGCCGTGATCGGCGTCGGGTACCTGGTCTTCCTGGTCGGGCTGGTGTTCCACTACGTGTCGGCCGTGCACTACGCACGGGTGATGCTCGTCCGCTGGCAGCGAGCCATCGCCGAGCGTCCGGTCTGACGTCGAGCCGGCTCGACATCGAACCGGGCCGACCGACCGGGCACCGTCAGAGCCCGAACAGCAGCCGCAGCCCGAGGGCGACCATGACGACGGCGAGGACCGCGGCGAGCACCCGCCAGGCGACCGGCGTCGCGAACAGGGGACGCAGGAGGCGCGCGCCGAATCCCAGCGCCGAGACCCACACGAGACTGCCCGCGATCGCCCCGGTCGCGAACCACCGCGCCGTCCGGGCGGCTGGCGGTTCGCGACCGAGCCGAGGAAGACGATCGTGGCGAGGTAGGTGTGGGGGGTCAGCCAGGGGAAGGCGAGGGCGCCGAGGACGGCCGGGACGACCCGGGCGGGCGTGACGGCGCGCGCGGCCGAGGGGCGGGGACCCTGCGCGACGGGCGGGGTGCCGCCGGCCGGCACCGCGCCTCCTACGGGGACGCCGACGCGAGCCGGCCCCGGCGCGACGTCGCCCGTCAGCGCGCCGCCCGGCCGGATCGCCCGCTTGGCGGCGAAGGCGCCGTGCCCCAGCGGGACCCCGGCCCCGACGAGCTGGACGACGACCCCCGCCTGCGGTGCCGCCTCGACGAGCGCTCCGACCCCGGCCACCCCGGCGCTGATCAGCACGGCGTCGCTCACGGCGCAGACCACGACGACCGGCACGACGACGCGGGTCACGGCCTGCAGCCCGACGCGCAGCACGTAGGCGTTCTGGGCACCGATCGCGACGAGCAGGGCGAGGCTCGTGCCGAAGCCGAACAGGACGGCGGGAAGCACGGTCGCGAAGGTCATGCCGCCACGCTAGGGCCGCCCCGGGGCATCGCACCAACTCATGTTCGTGATGCTGCATAAGATCTGCTCATGGCTCGCTTCGCACTCGACCAGCTGGACACCCTGCGCACCATCGTCGACGAGGGCACCTTCGAGGCGGCCGCGCGACGCCTGCACGTGACGCAGTCCGCCGTGTCGCAGCGCATCAAGCAGCTCGAGCGTGCGGCGGGGCAGGGGTTGCTCCGTCGGACGACGCCGGTCACCACGACCGATGCTGGCGACGTGCTGCTCCGCCACGCCCGCCAGGTCGACCTGCTCACCTCGGACGCGCTCGCGCGGCTCGGCGGTGGCCGGCTGGACGGCGACGACGGCGGCGACGGCGCGTCGGGCGACCCCGTGCCCACGACCCTGCCGATCGCCGTCAACGCCGACTCGACGGCGACCTGGTTCCTCGACGCGTTGGCCGTCGTCCCGCCGACTGGGCCGGTGGTGTTCGACCTGCGCCGGGCCGATCAGCAGCACACGGCCGAGCTGCTGCGGTCGGGAGACGTGCTCGCCGCGGTCACCGCGACCCGGGAGCCCGTGCAGGGCTGCAGTTCGGAGTCGCTCGGCGTCATGCGGTACCGCGCCGTCGCGAGCCCCGGGTTCGTCGAGCGGTGGCTGGGCGGCGGGCCGGACGACCCGAGGACGCCCGCGCGCGGGCCGCTCGCCCACGGGCGGCCCGACGACGGGAAGCTCGACCACGGGAGGACCGACCGCGCGGGGCTCGACCGCGCCCCGATGGTGGTCTTCGACCGCACGGACGACCTGCAGCACGACTTCGTGCGTCGCCTCACGGGCCGTGAGCCGCTCGCGCCCCGGCACCACGTGCCCGCGTCGGCCGACTTCGCCCGGGCCGTCGTGCTCGGCCTCGGCGGGGGCATGCTCCCCGAGGCCCAGGCCGGCCCCGAACTCGACGCCGGGCGCCTGGTCGAGCTGGCCGTCGCCGACCCCGTCGACGTGCCCCTCTTCTGGCAGCGCTGGACCCTCGCCTCGCCCCTCCTCGACGCCGTCACCGACGCCGTCCGCGCCACCGCCCGCAACGCCCTGCACCCCTGACGCCTGCCCGCCGGTCGAGTGGTCCCGAATCGTCTTTCGCGCGCCCCCTCAAGGACGATTCGGGACCACTCGGCGACCGACCCGACGAGCGCCCGACCCGACGGACGACAGGAGGCGCGGTGCCAGCCGGCACCGCGCCTCCTGTTCTCGAGCGACCTGCGCCCCGCGACCTACAGCGTCGCGAGTGCCTCGTTCAACGTGTGCGACGGGCGCATCACGGCCTCGGTCTTGGCGGCGTCGGGGTGGTAGTAGCCCCCGATGTCGACGGCCGTGCCCTGGGGCTCGATCAGCTCGGCGACGATCGCCTCTTCGGCCCCACCGAGGGTGGCGGCCAGACCGGCGAACGCGGCGGCCAGTTCGGCGTCGCCGGTCTGGGCGGCGAGCTCGGCGGCCCAGTACTTGGCCAGGTAGAAGTGGCTGCCGCGGTTGTCGATCGAGCCGAGCTTGCGGCCGGGCGACTTGTTCTCGTCGAGGAACGTGCCGGTGGCGCGGTCGAGCGTGTCGGCCAGGATCTGCGCCCGGGCGTTGCCGGTCGACGTCGCGAGGTGCTCGAAGCTGACGGCGAGGGCGAGGAACTCGCCCAGGCTGTCCCACCGCAGGTAGTCCTGCTCGACGAGCTGCGAGACGTGCTTCGGGGCGGAACCGCCGGCACCGGTCTCGAACAGTCCGCCGCCGTTGATCAGCGGTACGACCGAGAGCATCTTGGCCGAGGTGCCGAGCTCCATGATGGGGAACAGGTCGGTCAGGTAGTCGCGCAGCACGTTGCCGGTGACCGAGATGGTGTCGTCGCCTCGGCGGATGCGCTCGAGCGAGAACGCCATCGCGTCGACGGGCGACATGATCTCGATCTGCAGGCCCTCGGTGTCGTGCTCGGCGAGGTAGGTGCGCACCAGCCCGATCAGGGTGGCGTCGTGGGCACGGGTCTCGTCGAGCCAGAACACGGCGGGCGTCTGGCTCGCGCGCGCACGGGTGACCGCGAGCTTGACCCAGTCGCGGATCGGGACGTCCTTCGTCTGGCAGGCACGCCAGATGTCGCCCGTGGCGACCTCGTGCTCGATCAGCGTCTCGCCGGCCTGGTTCACGACGCGGACGGTCCCGTCGCCGGGCACCTCGAAGGTCTTGTCGTGCGAGCCGTACTCTTCGGCGGCCTGCGCCATGAGGCCGACGTTCGGGACCGAGCCCATGGTGGCGGGGTCGAAGGCGCCGGTCGCGCGGCAGTCGTCGAGCACGGCCTGGTAGATGCCGGCGTAGCTCGAGTCGGGGATGACCGCCAGGGTGTCGTGCTCGCCGCCGTCGGGGCCCCACATGTGACCCGAGGTGCGGATCATGGCGGGCATCGACGCGTCGACGATGACGTCGCTCGGCACGTGCAGGTTGGTGACGCCCTTGTCGGAGTCGACCATGGCCAGGTCGGGTCCGTCGGCGATCCCCTGGTCGAAGGCGGCCTTGATCTCGTCGCCGTTCGGCAGCGCCGCGAGGCCCTGCAGGATGCCGTTGAGGCCGTTGGCCGGGTCGAGCCCGGCGGCCTTCAGGTCGGCACCGTACTGCTCGAACACGCGCGGGAAGAACGCGCGGATCACGTGGCCGAAGAGGATCGGGTCACTGATCTTCATCATCGTGGCCTTGAGGTGCACCGAGAACAGGACGCCGTCCGCCTCGGCCCGGGCGATCTGTGCCGCGAGGAACTCGTGCAGCGCGGCGACGTGCAGCACGGTGCCGTCGACGACCTCGCCGGCCAGCACGGGGATCGACTCGCGCAGCACGCGGGTCTCGCCGTCGGTGCCGACGAACTCGATTCGCAGGGTGTCGTCGGCCGGGATGACGACGGTCTTCTCGTTCGAGCGGAAGTCGTCGACGCCCATGGTCGCGACGTTCGTCTTCGAGTCGGCCGTCCAGGCGCCCATGCGGTGCGGGTGCTTGCGGGCGTAGTTCTTGACCGACAGGGGGGCGCGGCGGTCACTGTTGCCCTCGCGCAGCACGGGGTTGACCGCGCTGCCCTTGACCTTGTCGTAGCGGGCCTTGACGTCGCGCTCGGCGTCGGTCGACGGCGAGTCGGGGTAGTCGGGGAGGTCGTAGCCCTGCGACTGCAGTTCTTTCACCGCGGCCTTGAGCTGCGGCATCGAGGCCGAGATGTTCGGCAGCTTGATGATGTTGGCCTCGGGCGTCTTCGCCAGGGCTCCCAGCTCGGCCAGGGCGTCGCCCTGGCGCTGCTCGTCGGTGAGGCGCTCGGGGAACTGGCTGATGATGCGGGCCGCCAGCGAGATGTCGCGGGTCTCGACGTCGACCCCCGCGGTCTTGGCGTAGGCCTGGATGATGGGCAGGAACGAGTAGGTCGCCAGCATCGGCGCCTCGTCGGTCAGCGTGTAGATGATCTTCGCCATGCGGCAGGTGCTCCCTCGTGGTCGGGCATGCGTGTGCTCGGTGGTGCTGCCCCTACGCTACCGCGCAGAAGTCTCTCGACATGAAGATACATGCCCCGTCTGGACGGCTCGTCCGCGCGACTCAGGTCGTCCGCGTCGCCGGGCGCCACATCGCGGCGGGTGTCGCACCCGGCAGCCCACGGATCGGCCCCAGCTCGACGAAGCCCATGCGCCGGTAGAGCGCCCGGTTCCGCTCGGTCGACGACTCGAGGTAGGCGGCCTCACCGCGCTCGTCGACGGTCGCGAGGCGGTGCTCGATCAGCGAGGTGCCGACGCCGAGCCCTCGGGCCGCGTCGCCGACCGCGATCTCGCCGAGGTACCAGTGCGGCAGCCGTGGGCGGGGTGCCGCCAGCGTCGCCTGGTGACGGGCCGCCGGCACGAGCCCGCCGAGCCCGAGCGCGCGCAGGTACCTGGGCAGCTGCCCGAGCTCCGCCCACGACACCGGCAGGCGCAGCGGCGACGACGCTCGAGCGCGCGGCGCCTCCCAGACGGCCGCGCCCACGACGCCCCCGTCGCCGTCGACGACGGCCACGTCGACCGCACGACGGCCCGCCGGGATCGACCGCATCATCGCCGCGAAGAGGTCGACCAGCCGTGCGTGGCGCCGCGGCCCGCGCGGGACGAACCCGAGCATGACGGGATCGTCGCGGAACCCCTCGGCGAGCACGGCCGCGGCGGAATCGAGCTGGTCAGGGCGGGCGGCGCTGATGGTCACGTCGGGCATGGTGCCTCCTGGGATGGAATCGTCAGACCTGACGAATTCGTCAGTCATGACAGAATGTATCGAGACATCCCGCTAGACACGTGAGAGGCCCCTGTGAAACCGGACGACGAGGAGGCGCGGGGCGAGCCCACGAGGCGTCCCGCCGCCCCCGCGAGACGCGTCGCAAACTGGTGGAGGCCGGCGTCGTCCTGCTCCGGCGGGCCGACTACGCCGCCGTCCCCGTCGCCGAGATCACGAAGCTGGCAGACGTCGGCCTCGGCACGTTCTACAACCACTTCGCCGGCAAGGACGAGCTGTTCGACGAAGCCGTGCAGAGCGTGCTGAACGAGCAGATCGAGCGGATGTCGGCACTCGGGCACGCGGACGACTCCCCCGTGACGACGGCGGCGATCGCGATGCACGTGGTGCTCGGGCTGGCGCAGAGCGACCCGGCCGTGGCCGTGGTCGTCGCGCGCAACGGGCTGCGCCTGCTCGACGCCGAGGCGGCGCTCGTGCCGCAGGCGCGGGCGCTCGTCCAGGCCGGGCAGGCCGCGGGCTCGTTCACCGAGCTGGACGTCGACCTGGCACTGTCCCTGGTCGGCGGCAGCCTCCTCGGCGGGCTTCACACCTGGTGGTCGAGCCCTGAGCTCGTCACCCCCGAGTGGACGGTCGAGCTGGTCGCCCGCGTGCTCGTCGCCCTCGGGTGCGACCTCGGGGACGCGCGCCGCGCCTCCTCGTCCGGTCTCGACCGGGTGTCCGGGCGCGACGCGGGCTGACGCACCGAGCCGCACCGGACCGATCCGAGCCCGACCGAGCCCGACCAAGCCCGACGTCCGGCGATCGGCCAAGATGGTCCGGTGACCACCCCGGCGCCCGCGACGAGCATCGAACCCCGCCCGTACGACCACCCCGACGTGCAGCAGCTCGTCGAGGGGCTGCAAGAGTTGTACGTCGAGATCTACGGCGGGCGCGACGACAGCCCGATCGACCGCTCCGAGTTCGAGCTGCCGAGGGGCACGTTCGCCGTCGCCTACGAGGCGGGCCACCCCGTGGCCCTCGGAGCCTGGCGCCTGCTGCCCGACGGCCGCGCCGAATTGAAGCGGATGTACGTGCGGCCCGACCGGCGCGGGCGGGGACTGTCGCGCGCCGTGCTGACCTGGCTCGAAGGGTCCGCGTCGGACGCGGGTGTCACCGAGATGGTCATCGAGACCAACGTGGCCCACGACACCGCGATCCGCCTCTACGAGTCGGCGGGGTACCGGCCGATCCCGGCTTACGGCCACTACGCGGACGACCCGGGCACGGTGTCGCTCGGACGCACGCTCGCGACCTGAGTCAGCGCAGCGCCGACACGAACCCCCGCAGTGCCTCGGCCACCTGACGACGCGCGGCGGGTGTGAGCCCGGCCGTCATCCTATCCTCGACCCCGCGGACGGCGGCACTCGCGACCGTCAGCTGACGCCGCCCGGCCGCCGTCAGCTCGGTCGGCAACGCCCGCCCCGACGGGGCACGGTCGGCCCGCCGCACGAACCCGTCGCGCTCGAGCGACTGCAGCAGCACGTTCATCGACTGCCGCGTGACGAAGGCGCCGCGGGCGAGCTCGGAGTTCGACGACCCGGGCCGCTGGGCCAGCAGCTCGAGGCACGAGTAGTGCGTGATGGTCATGCCGAGCGGACGCAACTCGGCCTCCATGGCGGCGCGTAGAGCGCTCGACGCCTCTTTCAGCAGATAGCCCACCGAGGTCTCGAGGTCGATCGCCGATCCGACTTGACTCATGTCAGTAGTCTGACATAGGTTCGTCTATGTCAGCTAACTGACACTTACCCTTCACATAAGAGCAGGCGCCCCATGACCGCCACCGGTCCCGACTTCATCTCCCTCCAGGTCCGCGACGTCGAGCGCTCGGCCGCGTTCTACGAAGAGCACCTCGGCCTCACGCGGCAGGACGGTCCGCCGCACGCCGTCGTCTTCGCCACGCCGCCGATCGCCTTCGCCGTGCGCGGCCCGCTGCCCGGCGTCGACCTCGACGCGGCCCCACTCGGTCGCGGCGTCGGCCTCTGGCTGCTCGCCCCCGACGCGCAGGCCATCCACGACGCCCTGGTCGCCGCCGATGTCGAGATCGCCACCCCCCCGGTCGCCGGCCCCTCCGGCCGCCCCTTCACCTTCGTCGCCCCCGACGGCCACCCCGTCCCCTTGCCCGCCGCGCGGGCCGCCCGGCGCCACCGGCCGAGGCCCGGGACGAGGAGGCGCGGCGCCCGCCC
This sequence comes from Frigoribacterium sp. RIT-PI-h, assembly GCF_001297205.1. Taxonomy (NCBI): domain Bacteria; kingdom Bacillati; phylum Actinomycetota; class Actinomycetes; order Micrococcales; family Microbacteriaceae; genus Frigoribacterium; species Frigoribacterium sp. RIT-PI-h. Next base: position 13,736 of record NZ_LHOZ01000080.1, read on the forward strand.
GCCTCGAGGGTCGCGTCGACCGCACGGCCGTCACTCGTGGACGTCGTCGTCGTCCTGGGTGCTGAGGTAGCGGCGGTGGCGCGCGGCGCTCCGCGGGAGCCGGCCGAGGCCGCTGCCCCAGCCGACGGCCACGGCGGTGAACCAGGGGGCCCCGCGCGGCACGCGGGCCAACCCCACGACGCCGGCCGCCCCGGCCGCGGCCCCCCCGAGGGCGACCTGCGGCGCCTGCTTCTCCTGCCGCAGCGCCAGGAGGTAGGCGAGCACGCCGAGGACCGTCGTCGTGTTCAGCGTGTGACCCGAGGGGAACGACGGGGACTTCTCGTACGGCGGGATGGCCTCGTGCCGATCGGGCCGGTTGCGTTTGATCAGCTTCTTGCCGACGACGGTCATCGCGAGCGACCCCGCTCCGGCCGCCACGACGAGGGCGACGGGGCTGGGGTGGCGGTCCCGGAAGCCGAAGGCCGCGGCGGCTCCGACGGTGACGGCGGGCAGGACGACGGGTCCGAAGACGTGGGCGATGGCGGCGGCCGCGCCGTTCGTCGCCGGCGAGCGGAGCTTCTTCGCTCGCTCGAGCGCCGGACGGTCGAGGCTCTCGATGCCGTCGCGACCTGTGACCCCGTCGTAGATGTAGGCGGCACCGGCCGTCGCGGCGATCGCGATGCCGCCCCCGACGGCGAGGGTCGCGACGAGGGCGCGGCGGGCGCCGACCTTCTGGGCGACGGTCTTGTGTCGCGGGGCGAGCCGGCGGCCCGGCCTCGCCCGCCACTCCGTGAGGTCGCGGCGGCCGATCTGCCGGTCGTAGCGGGTCGTGCGGGCGGTCTCTGCGGCGGTCGGCATGAGCCCACTCTGGCCCTTCGGCGGTGAAGACCTCCAGATAGCACTGCTCCTGCACCCGGGAACTCGATTGGGGGCTCGCGGTGACGTGATGTCGACACCATGCTCAGGTCATGGAACTACTCATCCCCTACTTCATCTCTGCCCTGGTGACGCTGGCGATCGCGTACTTCGTGATCCGCGCGGCGGTGCTCTCGGCGCTCATCAGTCACTACAAGACGATTCGCCTCTACGAGCGGACCGGCGAGTGGCAGCCCGGCCCGCACAACAATCAGGAGCCGAAGAAGTTGCCGTAGCTACGGTTGGAGCGTGGGTGCGACACACCAGCTCACCCCGCCTTGCCGAGATCAGGGCTGTTCCCACCAACCGGAAGGACCCTCATGGTGTTCTCGATCACCCTCCTCGCCCTGGGGCTCGTCGGCATCGTCGGCGGAGTCCTGATCGTCCGACAGCGAGACGGCGGCAGCCCCCTGCCGGGCGTGGCGATCACGGTGTTGGGAGCAGTGGCGGCCGCGCTCGGCATCGCCCTCCTGGCCCTCCCCGAACTCCCGGCGTGAGGAAGCGCGCGACGAGAGCCAGCGAGGAGTGCCCTTAGACGGGCGCGCGGAGCGCGGGGCCTCAGGGGTTCGAGTCCCTCCAAAGGGCATCGTCGCGAAGCGACGTCAGGTGCCCCTGGAGGGGACGGCGCGCCAGCGCTGTCGGGCCGCGGGGGTTCGTGGCCCGGAAGGGGCGCGACGAGCGCCAGCGAGGAGTGCCCCTGGACGGGCGCGCGAAGCGCGGGGCCGCAGGGGTTCGAGTCCCTCCAAGGGGCATCGTCGCGAAGCGACGTCAGGTGCCCCTGGAGGGACTCGAACCCCCAACCCTTTCCTTAGGACGGAACTGCTCTTCCATTGAGCTACAGAGGCTGACCGTCCGAGTCTACCGAAGCCGCGCCTCCTGCCGTCCGGCGCACGATGAACCGGTTTCGAACGATGAACCCGGAAGCAACCGGGTGCATCGTTCGAAACCGGGTTCATCGGCAAGCAGGCAGGCAGGCAGGCCGCCCGGGCTCACGCGGCGGCGAGGTACTCGTCCCAGTCCGCCTGCGTCCGCTCCATGCCGCGCACGACCCAGCCGACCCCGTGCGGCGGCTTCGGCGTGAAGAGCAGCTCCCAGCCCATCTCGTGCGGGGTGCGGTCGCTCTTGAGGTTGTTGCACTTGAGGCAGCACGCGACGAGGTTCTCCCAGCTGTCCGCCCCACCTCGTGACCGCGGCTGCACGTGGTCGATCGTCGTCGCCGACCGCCCGCAGTAGGCGCAGCGGTGCGAGTCACGCCGCATGACACCCCGCCTCGAGACGGGGATCTGCCGCGTGTGCGGGATGCGCACGTACCGCGTCAGCACGATCACCGACGGGCGATCCCACGACGTCACCGCCCCGAGCACGGGGTGCTCCGCATCAGCGGCGACGACCGTAGCCTTCCGGCTCATGACGAGGACGAGGGCCCGCCGGTCGGACACCACGGCGAGGGGCTCGTAACCGGCGTTCAGGACGAGAGTGCGCATGCTTTCCCTTTCGAAGCACCCTGGACGGCTTCCAGGGATTCGATCTCTCGGGGTGGCGCAGGCCCAGCAGGCCCGCCGATACGAAAAAAGCACCGTCACGGGGACGGTGCTCTGTCACATGGCGGGGTGTCGTATGTGCTCGTGCGACAGCGCACCCATGGTGCGGGTGGCGGTCGAACGAGGCATCTGACGCTCCTGGTCTCAGCGGAACTCCGAGATCGCCAGGCTAAGCCCCGAAGAGCCGCTCTGCCAAGGGGCAGGGCGGCTCTTCACAGGGTGTTCAGGCGCAGGAGGCGCGGGTCGCCTACGCCCCGTAGCGCACGTAGTGCACCGCGGAGGTCCACAGCGGGCGCACGCTGACCGACCCACCGGGCTTGGGCGCGTCCAGGATCATGCCGTTGCCGGCGTAGAACCCGTCGTGCGACCCGTCGTTGAAGATGATGACGTCTCCGGGCTGCGCCTCGGCCGCCGAGATCGGCGTGCCCATCGCGCCCTGGCGCGTGACCGAGTGCGGCAGCGAGATGCCGTACTGCGAGTAGACGTACATGACGAAGCCCGAGCAGTCGAAGCCGGCCGGGGTCGCTCCGCCGAAGACGTAGGGGGTGCCCACGTACTGCAGGGCCGTGTCGTACACCGCACTGAGGCTGAAGGCGCCGGGCGTCGCCACGGTGCCGCTCGCCGAGGCGGCCACGTTCTCGGCAGCCGTCGGTCCGGTGTAGCTGGCGTAGCTCGCGGCCAGGGCGGCACGCTCGGCCTCGCGCTGGGTGGCCAGGGCCGCCGCGTTGAGGTCGGCCTGCGACGTCGCCGTGTAGCCGTCGCGGGTGGCGTCGGCCAGGGCGACGTCGTCGGCGACCGCGACGCTCTGGGCGTGGCTGGTCGAGACGCTCGTCGACGCCGCGCCGACGCTCGGGTCGTTCGCGGCGGCGGGGTTCGACGCGAAGGCCGGCAGGGCCATCGTGCCGATCAGGCCGGCGGTGAGCGTCATCACGGTCACCGAGACGACGCTTCGCTTGACCGAGGGCCTGCCCGTGCGAGTCGCGGGCGCGGCGGCAGCCTGGGCACGGCGCAACGACGAGCGGGTCGGCAGGTCGGCCGGTGTACGGGTGGCGACGGTGCGGTTCGGGCGCACGTCGGGGGTGTGGTCTGAGCCGGGGAGGGTCAAGAGGGTGGGTCTCCTGCATCTCGACAGCTTTCGGGAAGCTGCCCCGTCCGTTCGTTCGCATCGAGACGACACACGGCAGGAGACGGGCGTGAGAGACGTCCTGCCACGGGTCCGGCGGCCGGTTCAGTGACCTGGGGACTCAGCGACTGTAGCCGAGCGGACCCTGGGGAATCATCCTCGAGAGGGATATTTGTAACGAATCGGTAAACGACTGCGTGATCCGGTGCAGATCGGAGGAGGCGCGGCGCACGAACGCAAGAATCCCGCGCGACCCGTCGGGCGGCCAGAACTCGTCGGGCGGGTCAGAGCCCCACGTAGATGTGCTGCGCGACCTCGGTCGGCAGTTCGAGCCCTTCGTCGTGACCTTCGACCTTGACGAACACGTACGACCCCGCCGAGCGGAGGGTCGCGATGCCGCCGGGCAGCACGCCCGCGCCCTGCAGTTGCTGCAGCAGCTCGGGCTCGAACTGGACGGGTTCGGCCAGACGACGGATCGGACGCGTGACGCCCTCGGGGTGCTCGGCGAGCACGGCCACGAGGTTGACCACGCCGTCGAGGAAGCGCCCCGCAGGAGAGTCGCCGAGCTCGTCGAGCCCGGGGATCGGGTTGCCGTAGGGCGACTCGGTCGGGTGGTCGAGCATGTCGAGCAGGCGACGTTCGACCTGTTCGCTCATGACGTGCTCCCACCGGCAGGCCTCGTCGTGGACGTAGGCCCAGTCGAGGCCGATGACGTCGGCGAGCAGGCGCTCGGCGAGGCGGTGCTTGCGCATGACGTGCGTCGCCTTGGCTCGCCCGTCGTGCGTGAGCTCGAGGTGACGATCGCCGGAGACGACGACGAGACCGTCGCGTTCCATGCGGGCGATGGTCTGCGACACGGTCGGACCGGAGTGGCCGAGACGCTCGGAGATGCGCGCACGAAGAGGCACGATGTTCTCTTCTTCGAGGTCGAGGATCGTGCGCAGGTACATCTCTGTGGTGTCGACGAGATCGGTCAACAGGGGCCTCCCGGTGGAACACGTGGACTACCCCGTCAGCCTACCGGCTGCACGCTGGGCCCCGCGCCGCGTCAGTAGGATCGAGCGCATGGCGGACATCCGGATTCCCACTGACCTCTTGCCCACCGACGGCCGCTTCGGCTGCGGCCCCTCGAAGGTGCGGGCCGCCCAGCTCGAGCACCTCGTCACCGCCGGGGCGACGATCCTCGGCACCTCGCACCGCCAGGCCCCTGTGAAGGACCTCGTCGGCCGCGTCCGCGCCGAACTGGGCGAGCTCTTCCGCCTGCCCGACGGCTACGAGGTCGTGCTGGGCAACGGCGGCTCGACCGCCTTCTGGGACGCCGCGGCGTTCGGCCTCGTCGAGAAGCGCGCCGAGAACCTCGCGTTCGGCGAGTTCGGTTCGAAGTTCGCCAAGGCGAACGCGGCCCCCTGGCTCGAGGCCCCCCACGTGATCACGGCCGAGGGCGGGTCGTTGGCCGAGGTCGAGGTGCTCGAGGGCGTCGACGTCTACGCCTGGCCGCACAACGAGACCTCGACCGGCGTCATGGCACCGGTCACCCGGGTCGCCGGCGACCCCGGCGCCCTCACCGTCGTCGACGCGACGAGCGCGGCGGGCGGCATCGACTTCGACGCCTCGCAGGCCGACGTCTACTACTTCGCCCCGCAGAAGAACTTCGCGAGCGACGGCGGCCTCTGGTTCGCGCTCTTCTCCCCCGCGGCGATCGAGCGCGTCGAGCGGATCGCCGCCAGCGGCCGGTACGTCCCCGAGTTCCTCAGCCTCAAGAACGCCGTCGACAACTCGCGGCTTGACCAGACGCTCAACACGCCCGCCCTGACGACGCTGCTGCTGCTCGAGGACCAGACCCGCTGGATGCTCGAGAACGGCGGCCTCGCCTGGGCCGACGCCCGGACGCGCGAGTCGTCGTCGGCGCTGTACGACTGGGCCACCGCCTCCGAGTACGCGACCCCGTTCGTCGTCGACCCCTCGCACCGCTCGCAGGTCGTCGCGACCATCGACTTCGCCGAGTCGATCGACGCAGCCGCCATCGCGAAGGTGCTCCGCGCCAACGGCATCGTCGACACCGAGCCCTACCGCAAGCTCGGCCGCAACCAGCTGCGCGTCGCGACCTTCACGGCCATCGAGCCCGACGACGTCCGCCAGCTGATCCGGTCGATCGAGTTCGTCGTCGACGCCCTCTGACCGATCGCCCGCACGACGAAGGCCCCGACACGATCGTGTCGGGGCCTTCGTCGTGATCCGACCCGGACGCAGGAGGCGCGGGTCGCGTTCGTGGGACTACTTCCGTCGCCTGCTCAACGGGTCCTCGTCCTCGCCGTCCCAGTCGTCGTCGTGCGACTCGTCGTCGAGGTCGGCCTCGGGGTGCGCGGCGGGGACGACGGGGGCGTCCGCCGGACCGGAGTCGTCGTCGGAGTCGCCGTCAGCGTCGGAGTCGTCTGGATCCTCGACGAGGTCGTCGATGTCGACGCCGTCCACGTCACCGCCGTGCACGATCGACCCGTGCTCGTCGTCGGAGTCGTCCTCGTCCTCGTCGTCCGAGTCGTCCTCGGAGTCCTCGTCGTCGTCTTCGGACTCGTCGTCGTCCTCGTCGCCGTCGTGCGCCTCCTGGGCCTTCATCTCGGCGAGACGGTCGGCCCACGGCACCCAGTCCGGGGCGAGGAGGGCACCGTCGCCGGGCATCAGCTCGGCCTCGAGCACCGAGGGCTCTTCACCGTCGAGGTGGGCGACGCTGACCGTCCAGTGCCAGCCCGGGTACCCGGGGAGGAGGGTGGCGAAGCGCACCGAGGTGACGCCGGGCTCGTCGTCGACCGGGTCGGCCTCGGCGCCGATGGTCTCGTCGGGCGTGATCTCGGTCAGGGCGCGACGGGCGAGCTCGGACCAGGGGGTGCGCGGGGCGGCCTCAGGCATCGAACGAGTCCGCGACGGTGCGCAGCAGCACGGCGATGCGGGCGCCGTTCTGCGGGTAGCGGCCGTGGCGCAGGTCGCCGCCGGCCTTGTCGAGCACCTTGACCAGGTCTTCGACGATGACGGCCATGTCGTCGGCGGAGCGACGGTTCATCTTGGCGAGGCTCGGGGCGGCTTCGAGCACGCGGACCGACAGGGCCTGCGCGCCGCGCTTGCCGTCGGCGATGCCGTACTCGAGGCGGGTTCCCGCCTTGACACCCACGGTGCCGGCGGGCAGGGCCGACGCGTGGAGGAAGACCTCTTGGCCGTCATCGCTGCTGATGAAGCCGAAGCCCTTCTCGTCGTCGTAGAACTTGACCTTGCCGGTGGGCATGACTGGACCTCTCGTGAAGACGGGTGACCCTGGGGGTGGGTCGCCCCAGCTTAGATCGCCGGGTAGGGCCGCACCGCACTATCGTTGACCCGTGGCCAAGAAGATCGAACCGAGTGCGCCCTCTGACGTCAATCGTACAGAGCGCGTCCTCCTCTTCATGATCCTCGCCATCGTCGTCGTCTCGGTCCTCGCGTTCTTCACGAGGTTCGTGGGCGTGGCGACGGGTGTCACCGACTTCACCGCGGGCGTCTGGCCCGCTCTCACGATCCTGCCCCTCATCGGGCTCCCGATCGCCTTCGCGATGCTCCTCGCATTCGTGGTGGCGAGCGCCGTGCGTCGCAGCCGCGACTCACGGGGCACCAGACGGTAACCGCAGACCCGGGCTGCACGACGGCTGGAGGCCTCGACCATGGCTAGTGCACTCGACCTCGCGGGCGTCCTGCGCGCCATCGGCGACGACGACCTGTTGCGGCGCCTCGCGCGGCGGCAGGTCCGTGCGTCGAGCGTCCACGACGCCTTCGACCTGGCGGACGTCCTCCTCGAGCCGGCCAGCGTGCGGGACGCGCTGGCCCACCTCGACCGCGTCGCGCTGATCGTGCTGCAGGTCCTCCGGGTGCCGGGCGACGTCGACGCGGTCCACGACCGCATCGACGCCGCCTTCGAGGTCGACCGCGAGACGGTGTCCGCCGCGCTCGACCGCGTCGACGAGGCGTTCCTCGTCGTCCGCCGCGGCGACTCCGTCGCGACCCTCGACGCCGTGGCCGAGCGCCTCGACGACGACCCCGCCCTGGCCCTCGACGTCCTGACCCCCGCGCGACCCCCGGTGGTGCTCGAGACCGTCCTCGACCAGGCTCGCGACGACGCCGACGCGCGCTCGGCCGAGCGGCTCTACGCCGTGGTCATCGAGGTGGCCGAGATCCTCCGAGCCCTCGAGCAGTCACCGGCCCGAGAACTCGCGAAGGGCGGCCTGGCGCTGCCCGAGACGAGGCGGCTCGCCGAGGCCGCCCGCGTCGACGTCGACGACGTCGCGACCGTGCTCGCCATCGCCGTGCGGGCCGGCCTGGCCGCACCGAGCCCGGACGGCTGGGTCGTGGCCCCCGACGCGACCGACTGGCTCCGCGCCTCCTGGCCCGACCGGTGGCAGACGCTGACGCGGGCCTGGCTGGGCTCGCTGCCGGCCGAGATCCTCACGGTGCTCGAGCAACGCGTCGACACCTCGTGGGGGCTGCCGCTGCGCGAGTTCTCCGACTGGTCCTACCCGGCCGGGGGCAGCTGGATCACCGATCGCATCGCCGCCTTCTCGCGCAGCGCCGAGGTGCTGGGCCTGACCTCGGACGACACGCCCACCTCGGCGGCCGTCGCCCTGTTCCGCGAGGGTCCCGCCGCCGCCCGCACCCGGGTGGCCGCCCTGCTGCCGGACGCGGTCGAGCAGGTCTACCTGCAGCACGACCTCAGCGTCGTGTCACCCGGGCCCCTGTCGCCGGCCATCGACTCCCGGCTGCGCGTCATCGCGGTGGTCGAGAGCGCGGGCCTGGCGGCCACCTACCGCATCACCGAGGGCGGACTGCAACGTGCCCTGAGCGAGGGCGAGACGGCCGAGACGCTGCGCGAGTTCCTCGGCGGCATCTCGTCGACGGGCATCCCCCAGCCCCTCGACTACCTGATCCAGCAGAGTGCCGAACGGCACGGGCGTTACCGCGTGCGGGCGATCGCGCCGGGCAGCGCGCCCGAGGGCGTGCCGGGCGACGCGCTGTCCCTCGTGGTCGCCGACGACCGCGCGAGCCTCGACACGCTCGAGGTCGACCAGTCGCTCTCACCACTCGCCCTGACGCGGGTCGACGCGACGACCGTGGCGAGCCGGTTCGAGCGCGACACCGTCTTCTGGTCGCTGAGCGACGAGCGCTATCCCGTCGTCGTGGTCGACGAGGGCGGCGCCGAGGTCGTCCCGCCGTCCCGCCGTCGACCCCGGCGGCCGGTCCCGGTCGAGACGCGCGACCCGCTGCGCGAACTCGTCCAGCGCCTGCACACCGACGCCGGCTCAGGTGACGAGTCGACCGACCGCGCCTGGATCGCCCGCCAGCTCGACGCCGCCGTCAAGGGTCGGCTGACGGTCACCGTGACGGTCGCGATGCCCGACGGCAGCACCACCACGCTCGACATGGAGCCCACCGGCATAGGCGGCGGACGCGTCCGCGGACGCGACAAGAAATCGGACGTCGAGCGCACGCTGCCGCTCAAGAACGTGGTGGCGGTGGCGAGTCGCGACTGAGGCGGGCGGCCCTCGCCGGCCGACCCGCGCCTCCTCGTCCACGGGCGGCCCCCGCCCGGCTGTGAGAGGCGGCAGGAGGCGCGCCTAGACTCGTCCCTCATGACCGGACCCCTGATCGTGCAGAGCGATCGCACCGTCCTGCTCGAGGTCGCCCACGAGCAGGCGGAGGACGCGCGGCACGACCTCAGCGTCTTCGCCGAACTCGAGCGCGCCCCCGAGCACGTGCACACCTACCGCATCACCCGGCTGGGGTTGTGGAACGCACGGGCGGCCGGGCACAGCGCCGACGACATGCTCGGCACGCTCGAGAAGTACAGCAAGTTCCCGGTGCCGCAGAGCGTCAGCGTCGACATCGCCGAGACCGTCGCGCGCTACGGCCGCATCGTCATCGAGCGCGACGGCGACCAGTTGCTGCTGCGCGGCACCGACAGCTCCGTGTTGAGCGAGGTGACCCGGGCCAAGAAGGTCGGCGAGTTGCTCGGCGTCAAACGGGCCGACGACTTGTGGGAGCTCCTGCCCTGGGCCCGCGGCGAGGTCAAGCAGCAGCTCGTCAAGCTCGGCTGGCCCGCCGAGGACCATGCCGGCTACACGCCCGGCACCCCGCACGCCATCGACCTCGACGAGAGCGACTGGCACCTGCGCGACTACCAGCAGAAGGCGATCGACAACTTCTTCGAGGGCGGCTCGGGCGTCGTCGTGCTGCCCTGCGGTGCCGGCAAGACCCTCGTGGGCGCGGGGGCCATGGCGGCCGCCGGGACGACCACGCTGATCCTCGTCACCAACACCGTCTCGGCACGGCAGTGGCGCGACGAGTTGCTCAAGCGCACGTCGCTGACCGAGGACGAGATCGGCGAGTACTCCGGCTCGGTGAAAGAGGTCAAGCCGGTCACCATCGCCACCTACCAGATCCTCACGGCCCGCCGCGGGGGCAAGTACACGCACCTGTCTCTGCTGGACGCCCTCGACTGGGGTCTCGTGGTCTACGACGAGGTGCACCTGCTGCCCGCGCCGGTCTTCAAGCTGACCGCCGAGTTGCAGGCCCGCCGTCGCCTCGGCCTCACCGCGACGCTCGTGCGCGAGGACGGTCGCGAGAGCGACGTCTTCAGCCTGATCGGCCCCAAGCGCTTCGACGCCCCCTGGAAAGAGATCGAGGCGCAGGGCTTCATCTCGCCGGCATCGTGCTACGAGGTGCGGGTCGACCTGCCCCAGGAGGCGCGGCTCGAGTACGCGGCGTCCCCCGACGACGAGCGCTACCGGCTGGCCGCGACGGCCCCGGCCAAGCTCGACGCGGTCAAGCACCTCGTGGCGCGGCACGACGGCGAGCAGATCCTCGTCATCGGCCAGTACCTCGACCAGCTCGACGAGCTCGCCGAGGTGCTCGACGCCCCGACGCTCACCGGCAGCACGCCCGTCGACGAGCGCGAACGGCTCTACCAGCAGTTCCGCGACGGCGACCTCAAGGTGCTCGTCGTCTCGAAGGTCGCGAACTTCTCGGTCGACCTGCCCGAGGCGACCGTGGCGATCCAGGTCAGCGGCTCGTACGGGTCCCGGCAAGAAGAGGCGCAGCGACTCGGTCGCCTGCTGCGGCCGAAGAAGTCGGGCCTGCCGGCCTCGTTCTACACGCTCGTCAGCCGCGACACGGTCGACCAGGACTTCGCGCAGAACCGCCAGCGCTTCCTGGCCGAGCAGGGCTACAGCTACACGATCCTCGACTCACCGGTGGTCGCCGCGTGACCGACGAGCAGGGCGCCGACCTGCCCCTGGGCGACGACGAGCTCTGGCGCGACAGCCTGCGCCGGGTGTTCGCGGCCGACCAGGCCCCGTTCGCGACGTTCGGACCCCTGGTCGCCTCCCTGGACCACGACGCCATGGAATTCCGCGGCCAGGTCGCCCGGTTCGCCGAGTGGGACCCGTCGGTCGTCGTGTCGGTCGCCCGCACCTACGAGGTGCAGGGCGGACTCCACGCGGGGGCGACCCTCAGCATCGTGACCTGGAGCCCCGACCCCGAGGTCATCGAACGCAGCGACCTGCTCGCCGGGTCGCCCGTCAAGGACCACCTGTTCGCCGGCCTCAGCGCGATCGGTGCGACCGACGACGCCTCCGAGGCCCAGGTCGTCGCCGCCTCCGTCGAGGAGTTCCCAGGGTGGCAGATCACCCGGGCCTCGGGCTACACGGCGGTGCTCGAGCGGCGTGAGGGCGTGGACTTCACCCTGGCCGTGCCCGACGAGCTGCTCGAGCTCACCACGCGCGTCGCCCTGGTGCCCAACGTCGAGTGGTCCGGCCCCGACGCCTGAGCGTCCTGCCGTCACGGCCGCCTGAGGGCTGCCGCTCCGTCCACGTGCGGGTGACGTGCCTCCGGCTCACAGGAAACACCGAGGAGGCGCGCAGATACTGGGGCGCATGAGTGACGGCCCCAAGATCCTGATCGTCGACGACGAACCGAACATCCGCGACCTGTTGACCACCAGCCTGCGTTTCGCGGGCTTCGCCGTCCGTGCGGTCGGCAACGGTGCGCAGGCGATCTCGGCGGTCCTCGAAGAAGAACCCGACCTGATCATCCTCGACGTGATGCTGCCCGACATGAACGGGTTCGGGGTGACCAAGCGCCTCCGCTCGTCGGGCTACACGTCGCCCATCCTCTTCCTCACGGCGAAGGACGATACCGAGGACAAGATCACGGGCCTCACGGTCGGCGGCGACGACTACGTCACCAAGCCCTTTAGCCTCGACGAGATCGTCGCGCGCATCAAGGCGATCCTCCGGCGCACGATGAACGAGGACGAGGACGCGATCATCCGCGCCGGCGAGCTCACGATGGACCAGGACACCCACGAGGTCACCATCGGCGAGACGGCCATCGAGCTCAGCCCCACCGAGTTCAAGCTGCTGCGCTACCTCATGCTCAACCCGAACCGGGTGCTGTCGAAGGCCCAGATCCTCGACCACGTGTGGGAGTACGACTTCAACGGCGACGCCGGCATCGTCGAGAGCTACATCTCGTACCTGCGTCGCAAGCTCGACCAGTTCTCGACCGAGCCGATCATCCAGACCAAGCGCGGCTTCGGCTACATGCTGAAGGCCTCCAAGGCCTGACGGACCGCCTCCGGCCCGTCCACCCGTCGAAGCCCGACCGCCCCGAGCGGTCGGGCTTCGTCGCGCGTGCGGTGACGAGCGGGGTGTGCCCAGCCGGCTCCGATAACGTCTGACCTCATGCACGCTCGCCTCTCGCAGTGGTGGAACGAGATCTCCATCCGCACCAAGATCACCGGCATCACGGTGACCCTGGTCACCCTCGGCCTCGTCGTCGCCGGCCTCGGCACGATGACCGTCCTCAGCACCTACCTGATGGGGCAGGTCGACACGTCCCTGCGGAACTCGGCGACGAACTTCACCAGCGCCTCCTTCGACCAGGCGGACTCCCGGTCGTGCACCGTGAACTTCGCCGGTCTGACCAGCAGCTACGTGGCGATCCTCGACGACGAGGGCGACCTGATCTGCGACACCCGCTCACAGCTGTCGAGTGCCACCGACGCGCCCGACCTCTCCGGCGTCGGCGTCGCCGGCGCTCCCCTCGACGAGGCCTTCAACCGGTACAACGCGACCCGTGACAACGAGTGGCGCCTCTTCGCCCACGCGGCCAACCTGCGTTCGACCGACGCCCAGGGCGGCGTGACGACCGTGCCGGCCGTCATCGTGGCCGGCCCCAACCTGGCAGGCACCAACGCCCCCATCGGGCGCTTCGGCGGCATCTTCCTGGGGTTCGGCCTCTCGGTCGTCGTGCTCGGCGCCGCGCTCCCCCGCCTGCTCGTCACGTCGACCTTCGCGCCGCTGCGCGACGTCGAGGCCACCGCGGCCCGCTTCGCCGACGGCGACTTCACCCAACGACTCGACTCGACGACGCCGAACACCGAGGTGGGACGACTGAACCGGTCCCTCAACACGATGCTCAACCGCATCGACAGCGCTTTCGACGACCGGGCCAGGACGATCGACCAGATGCGCCGCTTCGTCGGCGACGCGAGCCACGAACTCCGGACTCCGCTCGTCTCCCTCCGCGGTTACGCCGAGCTGTACCGCATGGGCGCGCTCACCAAGCCCGAGGACGTCGCTCAGGCCATGGACCGCATCGAGAAAGAAGCCATCCGCATGGGCGTGCTGGTGCAGGACCTCCTCGCCCTCGCCCGTCTCGACGAGTCCAAGCCGCTCGAGCTCGGTCCCGTCGACCTCGTGCAGCTGGCGCGCGACTCGGCCCTCGACACGATGGCGTCGAACCCCGATCGAGACATCGACGTGATCGTGCTCGAGCCCGTCCTCGCCTCGGCGCAGGCTCCGACCGACGGCGACGAGACGTCGGCCGACGGACGCTCTCCCGAGACCGCGCCGCCAGCTGCGAGCACCGCCGCCGCGGGCACCTCGCCCACGGATGCCTCGGCCGGCGCGACGGGTGCGATCTCGTTCGCGGGCGCGACCCTCGCCCGCCTCCGCAGCCTGAGGGCTCGGGCCGTCCGCAACGGCGACACGGCCACCGCCGCCCAGCTCCAGGACGAGGTGCAGCGGTTCGAGGCCCCGGCCATCGTGCACGGCGAGGAGAACAAGATCCGCCAGGTGATCACCAACCTGATGGGCAACGCCATGCGGTTCACCGAGCCGGACAGCCCGATCGAGCTCGTGGTGCAGTCCGACCCCGGGCGCGGTGTCGCCACCGTCGCCATCGTCGACCACGGCGAGGGCATCCCGCCGCAGATCCGCGAGAAGATCTTCCAGCGCTTCTGGCGTGCCGACTCGTCGCGCACCCGCGACACGGGCGGCAGCGGCCTCGGTCTGGCCATCGTGTCGGGCATCGTCGCGGCCCACGGCGGCTCGGTGGACGTCGACGACACCCCCGGGGGTGGAGCCACGTTCCGCGTCGCCCTGCCGCTCATGCCCGCCGACGCGGTCACCGCGGCCGAGCCCGCCGCCGCCGCGACCGCTTAGCCCGACCGGCCCCGGCCCCGGCCCCACCGCCGAACCCTGCGGCCTGCACCACGTGCCCCGCACCCGTCCCACAGCGCCGGGAAGTGGACACTGCACCACGTCTTCCCGTGGCGTCGTGACCACATCCTGGCGTCGCGTCGTGTCTACTTCGTGGCGTCGTCCGGAGCCGCCCGAGCCGAGGGGCACGCTCTTCCCCCCGGCAACGCCGAAGGGCGGCTCCCCCGGAGGGGAACCGCCCTTGAGCGTGTGCGCGGTGTGAGCCGCGCGGCTGCGGACTAGAAGTCCATGCCACCCGAGGGGTCGCCGGCCGGAGCCGGGTTCTTCTCGGGCTTGTCGGCGACGACGGCCTCGGTCGTGAGGAACAGACCGGCGATCGACGCGGCGTTCTGCAGAGCCGAACGCGTGACCTTGGCGGGGTCGATGATGCCGGCGGCCAGCATGTCGACGTACTCGCCGGTCGCGGCGTTGAGGCCCCAGCCGATGTCGAGCCCGCGGACCTTGTCGGCCACGACGCCGGGCTCCATGCCGGCGTTGAAGGCGATCTGCTTCAGGGGAGCGTCGATCGCGACGCGGACGATGTTCGCACCCGTCGCCTCGTCGCCCTCGAGCTGCAGGTTCGCCAGAGCGGTCTTGCCGGCCTGGATGAGGGCGACGCCACCACCGGCGACGATGCCCTCTTCGACGGCGGCCTTCGCGTTGCGCACGGCGTCCTCGATGCGGTGCTTGCGCTCTTTCAGCTCGACCTCGGTCGCGGCACCCGCCTTGATGACGGCGACGCCGCCGGCGAGCTTCGCGAGACGCTCCTGGAGCTTCTCGCGGTCGTAGTCGCTGTCGGTCGCCTCGATCTCGCTGCGGATCTGACGGACGCGGCCGGCGATCTGCTCGTCGTCACCGGCACCCTCGACGATGGTCGTCTCGTCCTTGGTGATGATGACCTTGCGGGCACGACCGAGCAGGTCGAGCGTCGCGTTCTCGAGCTTGAGGCCGACCTCTTCGGCGATGACCTGACCACCGGTGAGGATCGCGATGTCCTGCAGCTGCGCCTTGCGACGGTCGCCGAAGCCGGGGGCCTTGACGGCGACCGACTTGAAGATGCCGCGGATCTTGTTCACGACGAGCGTGGCCAGGGCCTCGCCGTCGACGTCCTCGGCGATGATGAGCAGCTGCTTGCCCGACTGGATGACCTTGTCGACGATCGGCAGCAGGTCTTTGATGTTCGAGATCTTCGAGTTGACGATGAGCACGTAGGCGTCTTCGAAGACGGCTTCCTGGCGCTCGGGGTCGGTGACGAAGTACTGCGACAGGTAGCCCTTGTCGAAGCGCATGCCCTCGGTGAGCTCGAGCTCGGTGCCGAAGGTGTTGCTCTCTTCGACGGTGACGACGCCCTCTTTGCCGACCTTGTCGATCGCTTCGGCGATGAGTGCACCGATGGTGGGGTCGGCAGCGGAGATCGAGGCCGTGGCAGCGATCTGCTCTTTGGTCTCGATGTCCTTCGCGTCGGCGAGCAGCTGGTCGGAGACGGCCTGGGCGGCCTTCTCGATGCCGCGCTTCAGCGAGATGGGGTCGGCACCGGCCGCGACGTTGCGCAGACCTTCGCGGACGAGGGCCTGGGCCAGCACCGTCGCGGTGGTCGTGCCGTCACCGGCGACGTCGTCGGTCTTCTTCGCGACCTCTTTGACGAGCTCGGCACCGATCTTCTCGAAGGGGTCGTCGAGCTCGATCTCTTTGGCGATGGAGACGCCGTCGTTCGTGATGGTGGGGGCGCCCCACTTCTTCTCGAGCACGACGTTGCGACCACGCGGGCCGAGCGTGACCTTCACCGCGTCGGCCAGGATGTTCAGGCCACGCTCGAGGCCACGACGGGCCTCTTCGTCAAAAGCAATGATCTTAGCCATGTGTGTTTTTCGTCCCTCCCGGACGTCATGAAGCAGAAGCATTGGCACTCACGTGTCGCGAGTGCCAGCAACGATTCTGGCACTCGCCCGATGAGAGTGCAAGTGACGTGGCGGGGCCCGGACACACGAGCACGCCGCCACGGTGGACCGTGACGGCGTGCGGCGAGGGGGTGGGTGCGTCGACGCGCACCGACGGGCCTCAGGCGAGCCGGACGGACTCCGCCTGCGGCCCCTTGTCACCCGTGCCGACCTCGAACACGACGGCCTGACCCTCTTCGAGGACCTTGTACCCGCTCATGTCGATCGCCGAGTAGTGCACGAAGACGTCCTGGCCGTCTCCCTCGACGGTGATGAAGCCGTAGCCCTTCTCCGCGTTGAACCATTTCACGGTCCCGTTTGCCATGGTGTCGCTCTCCTTGCTGTGGTGGTACGGCGCGTGCGGTGCTGCAGAGCCGGGTCGTCGACGCAGTCATCTGCGAGCCCGGACGGGACAGCGTCACTCGTGCAGAACACCAGGTCGGCGAGCCGTGGGGGGCGACCAATTCCAGATGCTAATCACGCGAAAAGCGGAAAAGGGCACCTCATCCGAGAAACACCCGCAGAAAACGAGGATTTCACCGGTTATTAAACGTGGACGTAACACGGGAGGCGAGGTGAGGGCCCGACGGGGCCCGCGCCTCCTCGGATCGAGACCGCCAGGGCGGCGTCGTCAGGCGCTGTAGTCGGCCCCGAGGACGATCGTGACGGCGGCACCCGGGAAGGCGTCGCTCGCCTCGACGTCGGTGATGCCGAGCTGCTGGGCGAGTCCGAGCGCCGCGGCCTCGTCGTCGGCCGCCGAGTAGTAGACGGTGGACGTCGCGACGCGCTCGCTGGCGTTGCCCTGGGTGCCGACGCCCCAGCCGGCGGTCTCGAGCCGCTCGGAGGCCGAACCGGCGAGCCCGGCGGTGGCCGTGCCGTTCAGGACGGTGATGGTGGTGACCGAGGGGTCGACCTGCGAGGGGTCCGTCAGCGGGGCCACCGTCGGCGTGGCCGTCGGGGTCGCCGTCTCGGTGTCGGGCGCCTGGGCCTCGGCTGTGCTCGACGACGACGGGTTGACGAACTGGAAGCTGTTGTTCGCGACCCCGAGGTAGACGACCCCGGCACCGACGAGCACGCCGACGGCGAGGGCCGCCCAGGCGAAGCCGATCCAGCCGCTGCCGGGACGCTTCTCGGCCCTATGGGCCCCGACGCGGTCGAGGTCGGCGGGGACGTCGTCGAACCGGTCTCGGTCGAATTTCGGCATGCGTGGTCTCTCGTGGGTCAGCGGGTCGGACCGAACGAACGAGTCGATCGGGCGTCGCGGCGGGCGACTCGCAGGCGTTGCAGGCGGCCGACGAGCATGGGTGCGTAGGCCAGTGCAGCGGGTCGGTCTATGAGCGAGTTGAGCATCTGCTGGTAACGGACGACCCCGAGGCCGAACTCGCGACGGATCGCGGCCTCTCGCGCACCGGCCGAGGCAGGGGCACGCTGCTCGAAGTCGAGGACGGCGCGGTCGCGTTCGGACAGCACGCTCGAGCGCACGTCGTCACCTGTCGCGTTCTCGTCCATCGTGGCGGCCCTCCCCTGGGTTCCGGGTCATCCTACGGGCGGCACCCCGAGCGATCGCGGAGGCCGGGGGCGTGGTCCGACAACGCACCCACCCGACCGAGGCGCCGTCGGTCACCCGGTGCCGCGGGCCGGCTCACGGTCAGGCCGTGAGGCGCAGCCGCGTGCCGGGGGCGTCCCCCACGCCCAGCACCCGGCCGTCGAGGGCGAGGGCCGCGAACGCGTCGTCGGGAGACACCCCCGGCGGCACCTCGGCGACCACGTCCGTCAGCAGGTCGCGGCGCTCGTACGAGATCCACCGCGCACCCAACCGGCCGACCCCGTCGACGAAGGCCTGGCGCCGCCGACCCGGCAGGTAGACGAGCGTGCCCGTCGAGACCACGACCGGCGTGGCGCCCGACGGGGCCTCGTCCACGAGTGCGGCGAGACCGTCGACGGCGTCCGCCGCGACGAGCCGAGGAGGCGCGGTGCGGGCGAGCGCGACGGCCCGCCCCAGCAGGTCCCGCCGGTCACCGCGCTCGGGCGGCAGCAGCGTCTCGAGCCAGGCCACCTGCTCGGGGTCACGGACGTCGACCGGGTCGAGGTCGATCCCCGCCCGCCAGACGACCTCGGGCAGCCGTCCCGTCGGCAGCTCCGCCCGGGACCGGGTCGGGCCCTCGACGACGACGTCGATCCCGAGCTGCACCGTGCTCGACGCGTCACCCCAGGTCCGGTCGCCCGAGCGGTAGCCGTAGCGGTCGACACCGAGGCAGAGGCCGGCCGAGGCGCCGACCTCGATCAGGGCGATCGGGCCGGGTACGCGGGCCAGCGCGATCGACAGCGGGGCGCAGCGGCGCACGTCGTTGGTCTGGGTGAGTCTCCGACCGAGTTCGGCTACGACGTCGTCGGAGCGGGCGAGCAGCCAGGGCCTCAGCACCGACCAGGACCCGTGCGGCGCACCCAGCCACCGGCAGACCGCCAGGACGAGGACGGGCTGGCGCCGCGCCTCCTCGGCCCGGTCGACGACGGTGAGCGCCGCCGGATCGCCCGCGATGCCCCGCGCGAGCTCGGCCTGCGACGGCGACCCCTCGCGGTCGAAGGCGAGGGCCGCGGCCAGGAAGCGGTCGGAGGTGCTCACGACCAGGAGTCTGGCAGCCCGGT
Organism: Frigoribacterium sp. RIT-PI-h; assembly: GCF_001297205.1. Lineage (NCBI taxonomy): Bacteria > Bacillati > Actinomycetota > Actinomycetes > Micrococcales > Microbacteriaceae > Frigoribacterium > Frigoribacterium sp. RIT-PI-h. The sequence goes on from NZ_LHOZ01000080.1 coordinate 32,430, forward strand.
GGGGGCCGGGGAATCGTGCACCGGTCGACCGTGTTGAATGAGGAGTCCCGACTAGCGAGGAGATCATCGTGGCGTACAAGATCGAGAAGACCGACGAGCAGTGGCGCGAAGAGCTCGACGCCGAGCAGTACTCCGTCCTGCGGGAGGCCGCCACCGAGCGCCCCTGGACCGGTGAGCTGCTCGACGAGAGCCGTGCCGGCGTCTACGCCTGTGCGGCGTGCGGCGCCGAGCTGTTCAAGAGCGGCACCAAGTTCGACAGCGGTTGTGGCTGGCCGAGCTTCTACGAGTCGGTGGACGCGGAAGCGGTGCAGCTGATCGAGGACAACTCGCTCGGCATGACCCGCACCGAGGTCCGGTGTGCGAACTGCGGCTCGCACCTGGGCCACGTGTTCCCCGACGGCTTCGGCACGCCGACCGGCGACCGGTACTGCATGAACAGCATCTCGCTCGACTTCAAGGCCGCCGAGTAGTGAGCGCCGTCGCCGACGCCGCCCGGCGTCGACGGTCCCGGTCGAAGGTCACCGACGTCGCGCCGACGCACGAGCAGCTGCTCGACGCCGTGCGGTCGGCGGCGACGGTGGCGGACCACTCCGAGTTGCGCCCGTGGCGGTTGATCGAGTTCCGCGGCGACGACCGTCTCGTCGTGGGCCGATCGCTGGCCGACGCGGGTGGGGCCGAGGGCCACGCCCGCGACAAGCTGACGCAGAAGGCGCTGCGGGCGCCCTTGATCGTCGCGGTGGTCGTGTCGCCTCGCGAGAGCCGCAAGGTCCCCTACTGGGAGCAAGAGTCGGTCGCCTCGGGTGTGGCACACCTGCTGTCGCTCGTGCTCGACGACGAGGGGTGGGGCGTGTTCTGGCGTACCGGTGTCCTGACCCGGGCCCCCGAGGTGGCGACGGCGCACGGCCTGCGCGACGGAGAACAGCTGCTGGGTTGGCTCTACGTCGGCGGTCGTGACGGCGACGACGCCAAGCCGCGCAAGCTGCTCGACCCCGAGCAGTTCGTCAGCACGCCGTAGTCGGTCGATGCCCCTGCGGGCACCGACCCGGTCACCAGGTCTTGTGGCTGTTGCCGATCACCGTGATGGGCAGCCAGAACGACCCGGTCATCAGCACGATGCCCCCGAAGAAGACGAAGGCGTTGGGCTCGCCCGAGCCGAACGAGTAGGCGAACAGGGCGAAGCTGACGAAGAGCAGGGCGAGCGAACCGAGCGCGGTCAAGATCGTGGACAAAGGGGGCTCCTCAGGTCGGTGCGTCCGGCAGGCGCGGTGCGCTCCGTCTACTTCACCACTTCTCGGCCTCGGAGCGCCAATCCTGCACCGACCGCATCCTCGACGCCGAGTGGGGAGGCGCGGGCTGGGTAAGATGGGCGAGTCTCGCCGGCCTGGCGCAATTGGTAGCGCATCCGACTTGTAATCGGAAGGTTACGGGTTCAAGTCCCGTGGCCGGCTCTCTTCTTCCTGTCGTCCCGAGCGGACGTCACGAGTCAGCCCTCGAGGGCGACGAGCAGGTGACGCAGGCCGTCCGCGACGGCCGCGCGCGCCTCCTCGGGCAGGGCGGCGAGCATCGCCCGCTCGTCGGCGAGCTGCACCTCGAGCACGCGGTCGATCAGGCGGCGCCCGGCTGCGGTCGGCGCGACGAAGTAGCCGCGGTGGTCGGCGGGGTTCGCCGTACGGTCGACGAGGCCTGCCCCGAGCAGGCCCTTGAGGCGTTTCGTGACGGCCGGCGGCGACAGGAGCGTCTCGTCGGCCAGTCGCGTCGGGCTCATCGGGGCGTCGCGTCGGATGAGGGCCGCGAGCAGGTCGAAGTCCGTCCGCCCCAGGCCGAACTCGGCGAGCAGGTCGTCGCTGCGCCGCTGCACGATGCGGGCGAGCCGGTTGACGCGGCCGATCACGGGGATGGCCGAGACGTCGAGGTCGGGTCGGAGTTCGCGCCACCGGTCGTGGACGTCGTCGATCACGTCGCGGGGCCCGGGATCGGTCATGCGCTTGAGCCTACCGATGGTTCACGAGTAAAGTAGACGACAGATCATTCACCCGTGAAGCAGTTCGACGACGAGCGCCCACGCCGCGTCGACCAGAGGACCGCCCCATCACGACCACGACCCCCACCCACCGCCTGCTGCCGCACCCCCGCGACCTGGTCCGCTTCGGCCCGCACGACGGCGCACACCGCCCGGCCGCCCGCGTCGCCGCGTCCGTGCTCGCGCCGATGGTCGTGCTGGCGCTGATCGGTCACGTCGAGTGGACGCCCTACGCGGTCTTCGGGGCCTTCGCCTCGGCGTTCGGCCGAGGACTGCCCCGTTTCCAGCGGCTCGAGATGCAGCTCGAGGCCGGGCCCGCCCTCGTCGCCCGCGTGGTGCTGGGCCCCGCACTGGCCGCCTCGTCGGCCCCGGTCTGGGTGCTGGTCGTCACGATCGGTCTCGTCGCCGGCGTCACGTCCGCCGTCTCCGACCTGCGCCGCTGGAGCCCGCCCGGCCCGCTCTTCTTCGTCTTCGGCCTCGGCGTCTCGGCGTTCGTGCCCGCGAGCACGTCGACCGTCGCGGTGGCCGCGGCCGTCGCCCCGGCGAGTCTCGCCCTCGCCCTCCTCGCGTCGGTCGCGGGCGTGCTGCGGCCCGCCGGTCGCCGCGCGCTCGCCACCGCCGACGGACGCCGATGGAGGCGCGGCCCCCGCCCCCTGGACGGCCGACGGGCGGTCGCCCACGCCTCGGTCTGCCTGGTGGCCTCGATCGTCGCCGGGCTGATCAGCCTGGGTCTCGGCGTGCAGAGCCCGTACTGGGCGATGGTGTCGGCCGTGGTGCCCGTGGTGGGGACCGCGACGGCGGGCCAGCTCGTGCGGGCCGGCCACCGCCTCCTCGGCACCCTCGTCGGGGTCGGCCTCGCGGCCCTGCTGCTGGCCTGGCAGCCCGGGGTCGCGGCCCTGATCGTCGCCTTCGGCGTGCTGCAGTTCGCGACCGAGCTGCTCATCGTCCGCAACTACGGACTGGCGCTCGTGTTCATCACGCCCATGGCGCTCGGCATGCGGGCACTCGGCGGCGCACCCGTCGACGTGGGCGCCCTCGTGGCGGCCAGGACGGCCGACACCGCCATCGGGGTGGGCGTGGTGGTCGTCGTGCTGCTCGCGACGCACCGACTGCGGCGGCCCCGCCCGGAGGCGACCGTCTGAGCGGGTGGCCGGGACGGTCCCCGCGCTGCGGTCAGACCTGCCGCGCCCTCGCCCGACGGCCGTCCTTGCTCCACCAGACGAGGTCGGCGACGCCCTGCGCGATCAGCAGCACGGCCACGACCAGGATGATGACGGTCAGCGCCTGGACCGGCACCCCCGAGGCGATGTTGAGCACCTGCACGACGAGGCCGAACAGGCCGATCAGCACCTCGAACACGGCGGGCACCACGGCGCCCGTCTTCGTCAGGGTGAACCAGGGTCGCCGCAGGTCGCTCATGCACCCGAGGGTACAAGGTGCGCGGGCTACGATCGCCGGGACCCCGATCCGCCGAGGAGGCACCGTGCGACGACGAGACGTCCACGTCGACCCCGACGTGCCGAACTGGCTGCTCACCAAACGCGGCGGCATCGCCCTGCCCCTCGTCACGACGTTCTGCGCCCTCGTCGTGATCGCGAGCATCGTCGCCGCCCTGACGGTCGGCGGGGGCCACGTCACCGTCGTCACCGTGATCGTCGTGGCCGCCGGTCTGGGTGCCGTCACCTGGGCCGTGGCCGACCTCGTCTGGTGGACGCGTGACGACCGGCGCCGCGTCGTCCGACTGCCCCGCGACCCCGAGGCCTGACTCCGGAACCCCCGGTCACATGCCGTTCAGGGCATGGACGTGCCCCGTCAACCTGGCAACCACCCAGCGTCCGTCGCCGTAAACTGACGGATGCACCGAACCGGTGCCCACGACGTTCGGCTCCGCTCGCGACCCCGCGCGCGCGTGCAGCCCCACCCCGCCACAACTCGACAGGGAGTTCCGTTGAACGGAAACGCTACGACCCGGCACAGCAACGTCGCGTTGCTGTCGGTCACCAGCACCATGGCCGACCGGGTCACCACCTCCGAGAGCATCGACGAGAAGCTCGCCCCCGTGCTCAAACGCCTCAAGCTGCCGACGGGTCTGCTGCAGCGCGTCGCCGGCGTCTACGAGCGTCGCAACTGGAGCACCGAGCAGAGCTTCGACTCGGCGGCGATCGACGCGGGCAAGCGTGCGATGGCCGAGGCCGGCATCCGCCCCGACCAGGTCGGCCTGCTGATCAACACGTCGGTCACGCGCCCCCACCTCGAGCCCTCGGTCGCGGTCCGCCTGCACCACGGTCTCGGCTTGCCCTCGTCGGCGACGAACTTCGACATCGCCAACGCCTGCCTCGGCTTCGTCAACGGCATGACCCTCGCCGCCCAGCTGATCGACGCCGGCCAGATCGACTACGCCGTCATCATCGACGGCGAGGACGCCGACGACGTCCAGGTCAACACGATCGACCGTCTGCTCACCAAGGGCTACGGCCGCGACGACTTCATGAGCGAGTTCGCCAGCCTCACCCTCGGCTCGGGGGCCGCCGCCGCCGTCATCGGCCGCGCCGACCTGCACCCCGAGGGCCACCGCATCGTCGGCGGCGTCACCCGCGCCGCCACCGAGAACTACGACCTGTGCGTCGGCAGCGTCGACGGCATGTTCACCGACGCCAAGGCCCTGCTCAAGCGCGGCATGGAACTCGTCGTCTCGGCCTGGAAAGAGGCCAAGCGCGACTGGAACTGGCAGCGCATGGACCGCTACATCATGCATCAGGTCAGCGACGTGCACACCGGCGCCTTCGTCAAGGCCGCCGGCATCGACAAGAAGCTCGTCCCGCTCACCTACCCGACCCTCGGCAACGTCGGCCCGGCGTCGATCCCGATCACCCTGGTCGAAGAGAGCAAGACCCTCAGCAAGGGCGACCGGGTGCTGCTGATGGGCGTCGGCTCGGGCATCAACACCGCGATGATGGAACTCGCCTGGTGAGTCGGCTCCCGCGGTCCGCCGCCGCCGCGGCGCCGGCGTCCCGTCCCCCCGCGGGTCTCGACGGGCTCGAACCGTCGTGGTCGCGTCTCGTCGACGTGCCGTACGGGCTCGGCGCACACCGCGCCTCCCGCACGTGGCACGTCCTCGACAACGCCGAGGCGCTGGCCGCCGCCGGTGCCGAACCGGTCGGCACCATCCTCTGCGTCCACGGCAACCCCACCTGGTCCTACCTGTGGCGCCGCCTCGTCGCCCGCACGGTCGAGACGGCCTCCGCCGGCGGACCCGCCTGGCGGGTCGTCGCCGTCGACCAGCTCGACATGGGCTTCTCCGAGCGCACGGGCTCGCCGCAGACGCTGGCCCGCCGCGTCTCCGACCTGGGCGACCTGACGGACGCCCTCGAGGTCACCGGTCCCGTCGTCACCCTCGGCCACGACTGGGGCGGCGTCGTCTCGACGGGCTGGGCGGTCGACCACGCCGACCAGCTCGCCGGGCTCATGCTGCTCAACACCGCGATCCACCAGCCCGAGGGCGAGAAGATCCCCGCACCCCTGCGCCTCACCCTGGCCCGTGGCGTGCTGGGCCGGGCGACCGCCGGCCCGACGGGCTTCCCCGCCGTGCCCCTCGGCCCCCCCCCCCCGCCGCTCTCGGCCGAGGTGAAGGCCGGCTTCCGGGCTCCGTACCGCCAGGCCGACCGCCGCGGCGGCATCGGCGGCTTCGTGGCCGACATCCCGGTCGACGCCGAGCACGTCAGCAGCCCCGAGCTCGACCGCATCGCCGAGGGTCTGCGCGACCTCACCGTGCCGGCCCTGATGCTCTGGGGCCCGCGCGACCCGATCTTCTCCGACCGGTACCTCGACGACCTGGTCGACCGCCTGCCGCACGCCGACGTGCACCGCTTCGAGGGTGCGGGCCACCTCGTCGCCGAGGACGTCGACTACGCCGGGGCCGTGCTCACCTGGCTGGGCGATCGACTGCCCGACGGCGCGGCCGCGGTCGCCGCCCCGGCCGGAGCCGCCGCAGCCGAAGACGCAAGAGCCGAGGAGGCGCGGGTCGCCTCCCCGCAGGACCGCCCGCTCTGGTCGTACCTCGACTCCCTGGCCGACAGCCCGGCCACCGCGCTCGTCGAGATGGCCCCCGCGGGTGCCGACGGCCCCCGCTCGGTCAGCTGGAGCCCGCTCGCCCGTCGCGCCCACGAAATCGCCCTCGGTCGGCGCCGGCACGGTGCGCGCCCCGGCGACCGCGTCTCGTTGCTCGTGCAGCCCGGTGCCGACCTGACCGCCGTGCTCTACGCCCGCGTCCGCCTCGGCGCCGTCGTGGTCGTGGCCGACGCCGGTCTCGGCGTGCGCGGCCTGACCCGCGCCGTCCGGGGCGCCTGGCCCGACCACGTCATCGGCCAGCTCCCGGGGCTCACGGCCGCGACCGCCCTCGGCTGGCCGGGCCGCAAGATCTCGACGACGACGTTGTCGCCGGTCACCGCCCGGGCACTCGGCGTCGAGGCGTCGCTGCCCGAGATCGCCTCCCTCGGCCGCCGCGCCCGCAGCGTTCTCGCCGAGCTGCCCGCCGCCCCCACGGCCGACGCCGAGGCCGCGATCCTGTTCACCTCGGGCTCGACCGGCCCCGCGAAGGGCGTCGTCTACCGGCACGGCCAGCTGACCGCCCGGCGCGACGCCCTGGCCGCGCAGTACGGCGTCGGTCCGGGCCCCGGCCTGGTGGCCGGCTTCGCCCCGTTCGCCCTGCTCGGCCCCGCCCTCGGGGCGACGAGCGTCACCCCCGACATGGACGTCACGAAGCCGCGCACCCTGACCGCCCGGGCGGTCGCGGCGGCCACGGGGGCCGTGGCCGCCACCGGGGGGCTCCTCTCCCCCGCCGCGCTCCCCAGCGTCGTCGCGACGTCGGACGAGCGCGACGCCGCCGACCACCGCGCCCTGGCCGGCGTCGAGACGTTCCTGTCGGCGGGTGCGCCCGTCTCCGAGACGTTGCTGGCCGCGGCCGGCGACCTGATGCCGAACGCGACGCCCCACACGCCCTACGGCATGACCGAGGGCCTGCTGATGACCGACGTCACGCTCGAGGGCGTGCGCTCCGCGGCGGCCGACCGTGAGGCCGCCGTCGCCGCGGGCGCGCCCGACGCGGGTGGTGTCTGCGTCGGGCTGCCCGGCGCGACCACGACGGTGCGGATCGCTCCGCTCGACGACGCGGGCCGCGCCTCCTCGGCGTTCACCGACGACGCCGGCGTGACCGGCGAGATCGTCGTCTCGGCACCGCACGTCGAGGACCACTACGACCGTCTCTGGCTGACGCACCGCATCAGCCGCCTGGGCTCGACCGCCGAGACCCGCTGGCACCGCACCGGTGACGTCGGGCACCTCGACGCGCAGGGTCGACTCTGGGTCGAGGGCCGCCTGCCCCACGTGATCACGACGGCCACCGGCGTCCTGACGCCGGTGGCGTCCGAACAGGCCGTGGAGGCGCGGGCCGGCATCGCCCGCGCCGCTGTCGTCGGCGTCGGCCCGGCCGGCACACAGCAGGTCGTCGTCGTGGCCGAGACCGTCCCCCCGGCTCGTCGTCCGGGGCTGGCGTCCGCGGCCCTGGCGGCTTCGGTCCGCTCGGCCGTCGGGTCGGCGTCGGGTCGGCCCGTGGCCGCGGTGCTCGTCGTGCCGCGGCTGCCGACCGACGTGCGACACAACAGCAAGATCGACCGCACGGGCCTCGCCGCGTGGGCGACCTCGGTGCTGTCCGGCGGTCGGATGCGCCGTCCGTGAGGGTGCTGGTCACCGGGGCGAGCGGCCTGCTCGGCGGAGCCGTCGCCCGGGCCGTCGCCGACGCCGGGCACGAGGTCACCACCTTCCAGCGCCGGGCCTCGGGCGTGCCCGGTGCCCGCGACGTGCTCGGATCGATGACGAACACGCGGGCCGCCGCCGCCGCCGTCCGCGACCAGGACGCGGTCGTCCACCTCGCGGCGAAGGTGTCGCTCGCGGGTGACGCCGCCGAGTTCGAGGCCGTCAACGTCGGGGGCACGCGCTCCCTCGTCGAGGCGATGCGCGCCTCCTCGGTGTCGCGGCTGGTCTTCGCCTCGCCGCCGTCCGCGGCGCGCGCCGGATCGCCGATCGCCGGCGCCGACGCGCTGCCCGCCTCGCCCGGCCATGCCCGCGGCGACTACGCCCGCACCAAGGCCGCGGCCGAGCGCGTCGCCCTCGGGGCGGCGGACGCCGACTTGCGTGTCGTGGCCGTCCGTCCGCACCTCGTCTGGGGCCCGGGCGACACCCAGCTCGTCGAGCGCATCGTCGACCGGGCCCGCTCCGGGCGCCTGCCGCTGCTCGACCACGGCGCCGCCCTGATCGACTCCATCTACGTCGACAACGCGGCGTCCGGCATCGCCGCGGCCCTCGAGCGCGTGGACGAGGTCAGCGGCGAGTCGTACGTGATCACCAACGGCGAGCCCCGCACCGTCGCCGACCTGATGGCCGGGATCTGCGCGGCCGCCGGGGTGCCCGCCCCTCGCCTGCGGGTGCCGGCCGGAGTCGCCCGCGCCGCGGGGTCACTCGTCGAGCGCGTCTGGGCCGTGCGACCGGGCGCCGACGAACCACCCATGACGAGGTTCCTCGCCGCGCAGCTGTCCGCCGCGCACTGGTTCGACCAGCGGCGCACGCAGCACGACCTCCGGTGGACGCCCGAGGTGAGCGTCGACGAGGGCCTGCGCCGGCTCGCCGCCTGGTACGCCGCCGGCCAGCCCGCCGTCTGAGGCCGGCCCCGCCAGCCCTGCCATCTCCGTCGAGGTGTCACGACGTGCCGCTCACCTTCGAACGCGAGCGGCACGTCGTGACATCTCGGCGAGTCCGTGCCCGGACCGGGACCCGGGGCCGGGCTGCGTCCCCCGTTCTCTGGGCGAGGCCGCACGTCCCGCCACGCGGACCCGGCCTACCGTCACCCGGGGGACGGCAGCGGCCGGCACGGCCGACGGAGGCCGGGCACGGCCCGGCGAGCAGCCGGCACCCCGAATCGACGGAAGGACCACCATGAAGGCAGTCGTCTGGCACGGCATCGGCGACATCCGACTCGACGAGGTCGCCGACCCCACGATCGTCGACCCGACCGATGCGGTCGTCCGCATCACCCGCAGCGCGATCTGCGGCACCGACCTGCACTTCGTGCGCGGCACGATGGCGCCGATGGCCGAGGGCACGATCCTAGGTCACGAAGCGGTGGGCGTCGTGACCGCGGTCGGCGACGACGTCCGCGGCTTCAGCGCCGGTGACCGGGTCGTCATCAACTCGACGGTGTCGTGTGGCACGTGCCGCTACTGCCGCCAGGGCCAGACCGCTCAATGCGACGTGGCGAACCCCAACGGCCCCGACGCCGGCACCTGCTTCTTCGGCGGTCCGGCCTCGACCGGCCCGGTGAACGGTCTGCAGGCCGAACAGGTGCGCGTGCCCTTCGCGCAGAACACGATGCACCGTCTGCCCGACACGGTCAGCGACGAGCAGGCGATCCTGCTGAGCGACATCTTCCCCACCGGCTGGTTCGGTGCCCAACTCGCCGGGGTCACCCGCGGCGACGTGGTGGCCGTGTTCGGTGCCGGCGTGGTCGGCCAGTTCGCGATCGCCTCGGCCTTCAAGCAGGGTGCGAGCCGCGTGATCGTCGTCGACCGCGAGGAGACCCGCCTCGCGCAGGCCCTTGCCCAGAACGCCGAGATCGTGAACTTCGACGAGGAGGACCCGGTCGAGACCATCAAGCGCCTCACCGGAGGCGCCGGTGTGGACGCCGTCATCGACGCGGTCGGCGTCGACGCCCAGCACGCGAGCCACGGCCCGGCCGCCCCCGACGCCGACACGGCCGCCGAGTTCGCCGCCGAGGTCGAGCAGGTCGCACCCGACGCGAACCCTCAGGGCGACCAGTGGGTTCCCGGCAACGCGCCGACCCAGGCCCTGCGCTGGGCCGTCGAGGTCGTCGCCAAGTACGGCCGCATCGGCGTCATCGGCGTCTACTCACCGACCGTCACGTCGTTCCCGTTCGGCGAGGCGATGCTCAAGAACCTCACCATCCGGATGGGCAACTGCGACCACCACTCGGTGACCCCGCCGCTGATCGACCTCGTCGCCTCGGGCCAGTTCGACCCGACGGCGTTCATCACCGAGCACGAGGGCATCGGTTCGGCCATCGAGGCCTACGAGGCCTTCGACCGCCGCGAGCCCGGCTGGACCAAGGTCGAGGTCGTCGCCGGCTGACCTGCCGACCCGGCCCGGTCCCGGCTCGGCCCACGAGATGACACGACATGCCGCTCACGTTCGAACGTGAGCGGCATGTCGTGTCAGGTGGGCGGTCAGATGACGGCGGCGCTCCAGGCGTCGGGGTTGCCGAAGCGGTGCGCCGTGATGGCGACGGCCTGCTCGCGCAGGAACGGCAGCAGCTCGAGGCGCCCGGTCGGCGTGACGGCAGCCGCGAAGACGGCCACCGACGGGTCGCCGCCCAGGGCGTCCGCCAGCGCCGAGGAGGCGCCGGTCACGTCACCCGCGTCCGTCACCAACCGCACGCGCTCGGTCGTCAGGCGACCCGCACGCACCCGGGCGTGCCACGCCGCGTCGTCCTCGTGGACGACGTGGGAGGCCGCGAGGCCGAGCGCCCGGACGAGGGCGTCGGGCAGCTCGACCGACGACGACACCGTGAGCGGCGCACCCGAGCGCAGGCCGGCGAGCAGCACGCGGACCAGGTCGGCCGGTGCCGCCCCGTCGGCGGCGCGGATCGTGACGGGCAACGGGCGGTAGCGCAGCAGGTCGCGCTCGAGGCCGAGAGCGCTGACGTCACGGGCGACGCCGAACTCGGTGGTCCAGAAGGGCGCGTCGCTCGCGGCGGCGGCCCGCAGGGCGTCGGGAGCCGACGCACCCGGCGCACCGAGCAGCGGCGACGCGGCCTCGAGGGCGGCCAGGGCCGCGCGACCCGGGCGCGCCGCCTGCGGTTCGGTCAGCGTCGTCGGCTGCCACGAGCCGAGGTGCACGAGGTAGTTCGGCCCACCGGCCTTGGCACCGGCACCGACCGAGGACTTCTTCCAGCCGCCGAACGGCTGGCGCCGCACGATCGCCCCGGTGATGCCGCGGTTGACGTAGAGGTTGCCCGCCTCGACGCGGTCGAGCCAGGTCGACAGTTCGGCGGGGTCGAGGGTGTGCAGGCCGGCGGTCAGGCCGTAGTCGGTCGCGTTCTGCAACTCGATCGCCTCGTCGAGGGTCTTCGCGGTCATGATGCCGAGCACCGGGCCGAAGTACTCGGTGAGGTGGAACTCGCTGCCCGCGGCGACGCCGGCGCGCACGCCGGGCGACCAGAGGCGTCCGGTGTCGTCGAGCTGCTTCGGCTCGACCAGCCAGGTCTCCCCCGCGCCGAGCGTGGTGAGCGCCCGTTCGAGCTTGCCGTGCGCCGGCTCGACGATCGGGCCCATCTGCGTCGTGGGGTCGGAGGGCAGTCCGACGCGCATCGTCGACGCGGCGTCGACGAGCTGGCGACGGAAGCGCTCCGAGGTGGCGACCGAGCCGACCAGGATCACCAGGCTCGCCGCCGAGCACTTCTGGCCCGCGTGACCGAACGCCGACTTGATGACGTCGGACGCTGCCAGGTCGAGGTCGGCACTCGGGGTGACGATGATGGCGTTCTTGCCGCTGGTCTCGGCGAGCAGGGGCAGGTCGGTGCGCCAGCTGGTGAACAGCGCGGCCGTCTCGAAGGCGCCGGTGAGGATGACGCGGTCGACCGACGGGTGCGACACCAGGTGACGACCGAGCTCGCCCTCGTCGACGTCGACCAGCTTGAGCACCTCGCGGGGCACGCCGGCGTCCCAGAGGGCCTGCACCATCACGGCCCCGCTGCGCTTGGCCTGACCGGCCGGCTTGATCACGACGCTGCTGCCCGCGGCGAGCGCCGCGAGGGTCGAGCCGGCCGGGATCGCCAGCGGGAAGTTCCAGGGCGGCGTGACGAGGGTGAGTCGCTCGGGGACGAACGTCGCGCCGTCGACCCGGTCGAGTTCTTCGGCGAGGTGGGCGTACCAGTTCGCGAAGTCGATCGCCTCGCTGACCTCGACGTCGCCCTCGGCGACGGTCTTGCCGGTCTCGCTCGCCGCGACCTCCATCAGGTCGGCTCGGCGGGCCGACAGCGTCGCCGCGGCCTCGCGCAGGATCGCGGCCCGACCCGCGCCTCCCCGGGCGGCCCAGTCGGCGGACGCCGCGACCGCGTCGGCGACCATCGCGTCGAGCGTGGCCCCGTCGGTCACCCGGGCGGACTCGATCAGCTCGATGCCCAGGCGCGAGTCGGCGGAGCGCGCGGCGATCTCGCGACCCCAGACACGGTTGTCGGCCAGGGCGGGGTCGGTGTCGGGCTCGTTGTCGAAGCCGCTGCCGGCCTCTCGGGGCTGGAGCGCCTGGGCCGCGTCGAGGCGGCTCTGCACGCGGTGCGGTGCCGGGGTGTCACCGTCGACCTCGGCGAGCGAGGCGAGGAACCGCCCCTTCTCGCGCTCGAACATGGCCTCGTTCGAGGCGAGTTCGAAGACGGCGGACATGAAGTTCTCGCTCGAGGCGTTCTCTTCGAGACGGCGGATCAGGTAGCTGATGGCGACGTCGAACTCGCGGGGGTGGACGACGGGCGTGTAGAGCAGCAGACCGCCGACGTCGGCCTTGACCAGTTCGGCCTGCCCTTCGGCCATGCCGAGCAGCATCTCGAACTCGACCCGGTCGCTCACGCCACGGGCCTCGGCCAACAGGTGGGCGAAGGCGATGTCGAACAGGTTGTGGCCGGCCACACCGACCCGGACGGCACGGGTGCGCTCGGGCGTGAAGGCCCAGGTGAGCACGCGCTTGTAGTTCGTGTCGCTGTCCTGCTTGGTGCCGTAGGTCGCGAGCGGCCACTCGTGCACGGGGGCGTCGACGGTCTCCATCGGGGGGTTCGCGCCCTTGACGATGCGCACCTTGATCGCGGCCCCGCCGGTGTCGACCCGCTCGGTCGCCCACGTGGTGAGGTGCTGCAGGGCGCCGAGGGCGTCGGGCAGGTAGGTCTGCAGGACGATGCCGGCCTCGAGGCCCTTCAGCTGCGGCTGGTCGAGGAGGCGCGTGAAGACGGCGATCGTCAGGTCGAGGTCGCGGTACTCCTCCATGTCGAGGTTGATGAACTTCGGCTTGGGCGACCGGGCGGCCAGCTCGTACAGCGGGGTGAGCTTCTCGACGACGCGCTCGACGGTCTCGTCGAAGGCCCACATCGAGAGCTGGCTGACGATGGACGACACCTTGATGGACACGTAGTCGACGTCGTCGCGGGCGAGCAGCGCCCGGGTGCCGGCGAGGCGGTGCTCGGCCTCGGCGTCGCCCAGGACGGCCTCGCCGAGCAGGTTGAGGTTCAGCCGCGTCCTGTCTTTCTTGATGTTCGCGATGGCCGCACCGAGCTTGGCGGGGCGGGCGTCGGCGATGAGGTGGCCGACCATGCCGCGCAGGACGCGACGGGCGATCGGCACGACCACGCCCGGCAGCACGGGCGCCATGACGCCGCCGAGGCGCACGGCGGAGCGCATGTGCCACGGCAGGAAGGCCGGTGCCTGCTTCGCCAGGGTCGAGAGGTTGCGGGCGGCGACGCCGAGGTCTTCGGGACGGACGACCCGGTCGACGAAGCCGATCGTGAAGGCGAGGCCGGACTCGTCCTTCAGGACCTGGGCCAGCAGATGGGCCGAGCCGGTGCTCGGGGCGCCGGACGCCTCGTGCGCCCAGCGGCGGGCGAGGGCGACGGCGTCGTCGCCGATGCCGACGGGCAGGAGCTGTTCAGCGGTGGACGGCCCCGCCGTCTCGTCGATGGTGGTCATGGGATGAATGTAGGGCGGAACTTGCCACCTGGCAAGGTTTGACACGAGACCGTAACGTGCGCCGCGCCTCCTTCTCCACAGGGGGACGATCGGCACTGGCGGCGGGGGCCGGAGAGCGCTACCTTGGGCGCGTTCAGGCGGTGCACAGCGGCCGCCAAGACCGACCCGTCTGCGGATGGACGGGCCCCACGCACCGGGAGCACCCATGGCGATGATCGAGGCCCGCGGCCTCACGAAGACCTACCGGTCCAAGTCCGGACCGGTCCACGCCCTGACCGGGCTCGACCTGATCGTGCCCGAGGGCACCGTCAAGGCGCTTCTCGGGCCGAACGGCGCAGGCAAGACCACGGGCGTCAAGATGCTCACCACACTCGAACGGCCGGACTCCGGCACGGCCACGATCGCCGGGCTCGACGTCGTCGCCGACGCCCAGGCCGTGCGCCGCTCGATCGGCGTCTCGGGGCAGTACGCCGCGGTCGACGAGAACCTCACCGGCTTCGAGAACCTCGACATGATCGGGCGGCTGTACCACCTGGGCAGCCGCGTCAGTCGGGACCGCGCCCGCGAGCTGATCGACGTCTTCGACCTGGCCGCCGCGGGCGACCGCCCGGTCAAGGGCTTCTCGGGTGGCATGCGACGACGCATCGACCTCGCCGGGGCGCTCGTGACGAACCCCCGCGTGCTGTTCCTCGACGAGCCGACGACGGGCCTCGACCCGCGCAGCCGCCTCGCGCTGTGGGACATCATCACCGGACTCGTCGACGGGGGCACGACGGTGCTGCTGACCACCCAGTACCTCGAGGAGGCCGACCGGTTGGCCGACGACATCTCGGTCATCGACGGCGGGGCCGTCATCGCCGAGGGCACGGCCGACCAGCTCAAGGCCCAGGTCGGCGGGCACCGGCTCGTCGTCGCCCTCGTCGACGAGGCGCGGGCCGACCAGGCGGTCGAGGTGCTCCGGCGCCACGGCGACTCCGAACCGGCCGTCGGGGCGGACGGCCGTCAACTCGAGGTCGCGGTCACCGACGGCCCGACCGCCCTGCAACGGACGCTCGCCGACCTCGGTGCGGCCGGCATCGAGCTGCACGACGCCGGCATGCGACGCCCCACCCTCGACGACGTCTTCCTGCAGCTCACCGGCCACCGCGCGGCAGACGACGACGCGGCAGACGACCACGACTCCCCCGACGACGACCCGACCGGCGGTCGGGGTCGCGGTCGGCGCGGTGCGAAGAAGAGAGAGGCACGGGCATGACCACCACCGGAACCACCTCCGCCCTCGCGCAGACGCTCGTCCCGTCGACCGACACGGGCGTCGGCACGTGGGCCTCGGACGGCTGGACCGTCACCAAGCGCAACCTGATCAAGGTCAAGCGCTCCCCCGACATGCTCATCTTCGCCGTGTTGCAGCCGATCATGTTCGTCCTGCTCTTCAGCCAGGTCTACGGCGGCGCCATCGCCGTCCAGGGCACCGACTACACGCAGTTCCTGATGGCGGGCATCTTCGCGCAGACCGTGGTCTTCGGCTCGACCTTCTCGGGTGCCGCGATGGCCCAAGACCTGAAGGAGGGCATCATCGACCGGTTCCGCACCCTACCGATGAGCCCGTCGGCCGTGCTGATCGGTCGCACGAACAGCGACCTCGCGCTCAACACGATCTCGATGGTCATCATGATGCTCACCGGCCTCGCGGTCGGCTGGCGGGTGAACGCGTCACCGGCCTCGTTCGTCGGCGGAGTCGCCCTGCTGCTGTTGTTCAGCTACTCGTTCAGCTGGGTGATGGCCCTGCTCGGCATGAGCGTCAAGACGCCCGAGACGATCAACAACGCGTCCTTCATGATCCTGTTCCCGTTGACGTTCGTCTCGAACGCGTTCGTGCCGAGCGACACCCTGCCGACCGTGCTGCGGGTCTTCGCCGAGTGGAACCCGGTGTCGTCGCTCGTCCAGGCGGCCCGCACCTCGTTCGGCAACCTGGGCGCCACCCCGGTGCCCGAGATCTGGACGATGCAGCACCCCTACGCCACCGTCCTGCTCGGCATCGCCGTGATGCTCGTGGTCTTCGTGCCGCTGTGCATCCGCAAGTTCCAGCGCATCAGCGCGAAGTAGCCGGCGTCGGCCGTCGGCCGTCGCGCGTCCGCCGAGGAGGCGCGGGTCAGCCCGCGCGCCCGGCCGCCTCGCGCACGGCGGCGTCGAGTTCGCTCGTCGGCACCGTGAGGACGCTCCCGATCACGAGGCGCATCAGGGCGGGGACGTCCACGGCGTCGCGCTCGTACAACCACTGCAGCTGCAGCCCGTCCTGGACGGCGAGCACGACGCGGGCGGCCGACTCGGCCGTGTAGCCGTCGCGCAACCACCCGCGGGCTTGGGCGAGCCCGAGGTAGGCCGACGTCGACGAGACGATGCGCTCGTAGTAGTCGGCGTAGTAGTGGTGCGCCGGGTGGTCGGGTGAGGTGGCCTCGGCCGACGCCGTGATGAACAGCGAGATGACGACGGGCACGTCGACGTTGTACTCGGCGAGCGCGACGAGCTCGTCGACCCTCATGCCCCCGTCGTCGTCGAAGTGGCGTCGCAGTCGTTCGTCGCGCCGACGCAGCACGGCCATCAGCAGCTCGTCCTTCGTCGGGAAGTAGTGCATGAGCGACTGGTGCGAGACGCCGCACCGACGCGCGATCTCGCGCAGGGTGGCGCCGTGGAACCCGACCTTGCCGAACACCGGCAGGGCGGCGTCGAGGATGGCCTCGCGCTTGGCGATGCCCTTGCGGTACCGACCGGGTTCGCGCACCACGCCGACCGGCGGGACGTCGGCGACGTCGGCGCGGGTCGTGGCGGGCCCGGGGGCGGGGGCGTCCCTCGGGGCCGCCTAGGGCGGCGCCCACGCGGATGACGACGCCTCGGGACGAGGCGTCCGCACACGGTGCGTCGGCATAGAGTTCAGCGGTGCCGTGGTCGCTGCTGAGAACGCCTGCCTTCCGGGCCCTCTGGGTCGGGCGCCTGTTCTCGTGGGTGGGCAGCGGCTTCGCGCCCCTGGCCATCGTCTTCGCGGCCATCGACCTGGGGGCCGACGCCGTCGACCTCGGGCTCGTGGTCGTCGCCCGCTCGGTGCCCAACATCGCCCTCGTGCTGGTCGGCGGGGCCCTCGCGGACCGCTTCTCGAAGCGCACCGTCGCGATCGCCTCGTCGTGGCTGTCGGCGGCGTCGCTCGTCGTGGCGGCCGCCCTCATGCTGACGCAGACCGAGACGTTGCCCACCCTCGCGGCGGTCGGCGCGGTGAACGGTGCAGCGGCCGCCTTCTTCGGCCCCGCGACGAGCGCCCTGCTGCGCGAGACCGTGCCCGACGAACGCCTCCGGGACGCGACGGTGCTCAGCCGCGTCGGCATGAACGTCGGATTGGTGATCGGGACGGCGGTGGGCGGCGCCGTGGTCGCGACCGCCGGGTCGGGCGCGGCCCTGGCCGTCGGGGCGGTCGTCTTCGTGGCCGCGGCGGTCGTCTTCGTGGGGCTGCCTCGGGACGGTGCCCGCGCCTCCGGGGGGACGTCGGTGCTCGAGGACCTCGGCAGCGGTCTCGGCTTCGTCTGGCGCACGCGCTGGCTGGTCGCCGCCGCGGCATTGGCCTTCACGTTCCAGTTCGCCTTCGCCGGCGGGGTGCAGGTGGTGGGCCCACTCGTGGCCGACCAGTCGTTCGGTCGCCTGCTCTGGGGGTTCGCGGGGGCCCTGCAGACCCTCGGCCTGATCGTCGGGGCGTACTGGGCCGGTGCGCTACGCGGACGGCTCCGCCTCTGGGCGGCCTGCCTCGGAGCGGCGGCGCTCGCCCTGCCGCTCGTGTTGCTGTCGTTCGCCTACGGCACCGACCCGGTCGTGTTCGACCCGTTGCACTGGTTCTTCTGGATCAGCCTCGGCCTCTTCGCCGCCAGCGTCGGGCTCGAGGTCTTCACGGTGCCGCTCGACGTGGTCGTGCAGCGTCAGGTGCCGGGGGCCTACCTGGGTCGCGTCTTCTCGTGCCTGACGCTGGCCTCGTTGGCCGGCGTGCCCGTCGGCGAGGTCCTCGTCGGACCGCTCACCGAACTCGTCGGCACCCCGGCGACGCTCGCCGCCCTGGCCGGCCTCGTGGTCGCCGTCGCGGTGGCCGTGGCGCTCAGCTCACGGGTGCGACGGGTCGACGCCGGCCAGGAGGCGCGGGTCAGCTGAAGTCGCCGCGCTCGATCGCCTCGGCGTACTTGCGGACGTCCGGGCCCGGCTCGTAGTCGATGAAGCGGTCCTTGACGGCGTCGTTGATCGCCTTGAAGGACTCCTCCCACGACTCGCCCGAGTGGGCGGCGGCCGCGTCGCGGACGGCGTCGCGCAGCACGTTGTCGGCGTCGGTCAGGATCTTGTCGCGGGCTTCGTCGTTCCAGCGCACGTCGTTCAGGTCGGCCATGGTGTTCTCCTCGTGGGGGTGGGGCGGTGGTGGGTGGAGTGCTGCTGCTACTTCTTCTTCGGACTCAACGACGAGCCCTTGTGGGCGGCCTTCGCCCCGCTCTTGTCGCTCTCGACGACGAAGTACGGCTCGTCGTCCGAGGCCTTGAACTTCTGCCCGTCGAGCTGGAACTCCTTGACGCGCTTCTCCACGACCGTGCCGTGGGTCTCGCCCTGGGGGGTGTTCCAGGTGACGTGGTCTCCCTTGCTGAACGACATCGCGCCTCCTTGGTGTGTCGGTCCGTCCGTCGGCGTCCGGTGCCGCGCGGTGGTGGCGTGGACGGTACCCCGCTCGCGCCGACCCGCCACCCAGCGTCGCGGGGTACAGGGTGGGGCGATCTCCGGTCGGGCGGCGGCCCGGACCGCTCAGACCGAGTAGCCGCCGTCGGCCTTGAGCAGCTGGCCCGAGATCCAGCGCCCCTCGGGCGACAGCAGGAAGCGCACGACCCGTCCGATGTCGACGGGCGTGCCGAGGCGCCCGGTCGGTTGACGCTCGGTGCCGCTGGCGCGGATCTCGTCGTCCATCCAGCCGGTGTCGATCGGGCCGGGGTTCAGCACGTTCGACGAGACGCCCAGGTGCCCGAGCTCACGCGCCGCCGCGACGACGAGACGGTCGAGGGCGCCCTTGCTCGACCCGTAGGGCAGGTTGTGCACGACGTGGTCGCTGGTGAGGGCGACGATGCGCGCCCCGTCGTCGAGCCGGTCGACCGGGGGCAACTGCTCGGCGAACGCCTTGATCGCGAGCCACGCCGCCCGCACGTTGACCGCGTAGTGCGCGTCCCAGCTCTCGAGCGTCGTGTCGAGGATCGACGAGTCGACGCTGTGCGAGTGCGACAGCACGAGTGCCGTCACCGGCCCCAGGTCGTCGTTCACCGCCCCGAGGAGGCGCGCGGGAGTCCCCGGGTCCGCCAGATCCGCCGGGTAGACGGCCACGCGCGCACCCGCGGCCTCGAGCTCGCCGACGAGCGAGCCCGCGTCGACGGCCTTGAGACCCCAGGGCATGGCGGCGTCGTAACCGTCCCAGGTGGTCAGGGCGAGGTCCCATCCGTCGGCGGCGAGCTCGTGAGCGATGCCGTTCGCGATCGAGTTCGTGCGGCCGGCACCGGTGAGCAGACAGATCTTCTCCGACATGCGGGTCTCCTTCGACATCCGCTCAGCTTGCCAGACCGGTCGGCGCCGGAGGGGTCGGCGCGAGAGGGGTCAGCGCCCTCGGCGGGGTCGGCTGCGGCCCGTGCCTCGCTGCGGACCCCGGCCCTTCGGCGGGGTGCGCTTCGGCTTCGCTCCGCGCGGGTCGGGAGCCGACCCCTTGCGGGCCGTGGCGGTCTGCTCGGGTTCGTCGCGCCTCCTCGATCGCGAGCTGCGGGCCGTGCGGCCCCGCACGACGCCGATGAAGTCGTCGAGGTCGTCGGTGAGCTCGCCCTCGGGCCAGACCAGCGCGATCGTGGTCGGCGGCAGGTCGGCGACGTAGCGGTAGGTCACCTCTCTGCGGGCGTGCAGCCGGGCGAGGGACTGCGGCATGACGGCGACGCCGGCCCCGGTCGCGACGACGGCCACGGCGTCGGCGAGCGAGAGGGACGGATCGAGGTCGTGCCGGTGCTCGCCGGCGAACGCGGCGGCCTCGACCTCGTCCTCGGAGCCGGCCGCGGCGACGGCGTGGTCCTTCGGCACGACGACGACGGCCCGCTCGTCGTAGAGGCGGATGACCGACAATCCCTCGACCTCGATCGGCAGGCGGGCCAGGACCATGTCGACCCGGTCGTCGCCCCGGGCGTCGTCGAGGGCGGGCACCGCGTCCGCGTCGGCGAGCGGCACGAAGGCCAGCGGGGTCTCGGGGCGGCGTTCCTCCCAGAGCCTCGACCACTTCGACAGGGTCACGCCGGGCACGACCCCGATGCGGAACGGGGCGCGGGTCGGCTCGGTCGTCATGGGTCGAGGGTATCGGCCCGGTCCCCTGGGCAGATGACCTCCGACGCGCCGTCCGGCAAGCAGCCGCAGCCCCTCAAGCCCTTCACGGCCGCCAAGAAGCTCGGGGTGTACCTGCCGGCCACGCCCGCCGAGTTCCAGGCCGCCCCCGTCACGCGCGAGGCCTTCGCCGAGCTCAGCACGAACCCGCCCGAGCGGCTGTCCGAGCTGCGCCGCCCCGGCCCCCACCCGCGGCCCGTCGTCGCCCAGAAGCCCGGCATCTCGACCTCGGGCCTCGCCCGGGCCGGCGTCGACGACGTCATGACCACCGACGAGATCCACGCCCTGCTCGACGAGATGCCCGACTGGCTGCGCACCGAACGCGGCATCCACGCCGACGTGCGCGAAGAAGAGCTGCGCGTGAAAGAGCGCAACGCCGGCCGCGAGGTCCTCCGCAAAGAGCGCGAGGCGAAAGAAGCCGCCGAAGGGCACTGACCCCCGCCCTGCGCTACCGTCGGCGACATGTCCTTCAACGACGACGCGCGCCTCGACGGCAGCAAGGTCAAGCGACGCGGTCGTGGTCGCACGGTGGGTGTCGCCGGCGGCGGCATCGGCATCGTCGGCCTGATCGCCGTCTTCCTCATCAGCCAGGCCACCGGCGTCGACGTGTCGGGGCTGCTCGGCGGCGGCATGGCCGGCGGGGGCGCCCAGCCGGTCAGCGAGGGCGACCTGTCGTCCGAGTGCACCACCGGCGCGCAGGCCAACGACAGCGTCGACTGCCGCATGGTCGGTGCGGCCGACTCGCTCGACGCGTACTGGGCCGCCGAGGCCCCGACCCTCGGAATAACCGACTACCGCACCCCGGACTTCTTCCTCTTCAGCGGCTCGACCGACACCGGCTGCGGCGGGGCGACGAGTGCCACCGGCCCGTTCTACTGCCCGCCCGACGAAGCACTCTTCGTCGACACCGACTTCTTCGAGCAGCTCCGGTCGCAGTTCGGCGCCAGCGGCGGCCCCCTCGCCCAGATGTACGTCGTCGGCCACGAGTGGGGTCACCACGTCCAGCAGCTGACCGGCGCCTTCGACCGCGCCGACCGCAGCGGCACGGGGCCGGGCTCCGACACCATCCGGCTCGAGGTGCAGGCCGACTGCTACGCCGGCGCGTGGGTCGGCGCGGCCTCCACCGTGCAGGACGCCAACGGCACCACGTTCCTCGAGCCCGTGACGGACCAGCAGGTCGCCGACGCACTCGACGCGGCGGCCGCGGTGGGCGACGACCGCATCCAGTCCGCCAGCGGCGGCCAGGTCGATCCCGACACCTGGACGCACGGCTCGGCCGAGCAGCGCCAGAGGTGGTTCGAGACCGGCCGAAACCAGGGCGCGACGGCCTGCGACACGTTCTCGGTGCCGACCGACCAGCTCTGACGGCGAGGCCGACCCGCGCCTCCTGACCGGCGACGCCGCCACGACGTCACCGCCAGCCCGGCACGGCGCTTCCAGACAACTCGAAGTGAGCCCGCCGGACGACGACGGCGTGGAGGGCGCACACTTCACTCACCCTCGCGACGGCACAGGCGCCGCCGCGACGACAGCAGTGGAGGCACGTCATGGCACGACCGGGCAAGGCGATCGAGTTCGACGGGTACGGAGACGTCGACCAACTGCACTTCGTCGAGCAGCCGCTGCCGACACCGGCCGACGACGAGGTCGTCGTCGAGGTGATCTGCGCGGGCCTCAACCACATCGAGAACTTCATCCGGCGGGGAGACTTCGTCGACCGGCTGCCCCTCGACTTCCCGGCCCGCGAGGGCTCGTGCTTCGCGGGCATCGTGAAGAAGCGCGGCGCCGCGGTGCGCAACTTCTCGGTCGGTGCCGAGGTGATCGGCCACGCGGTCGGCGGTGGCGCGCACGCCACCTACATCGCCGTGCCGGCCAGCGCGGTGGTGCCGAAGCCGCAGCACGTCCCGTGGGAGGTCGCCGGCGGCCTCTACCTCGCGGGAGCCACCGCGTACGACACCGTCCGCAGCCTGCACCTCGGGCCGGACGACGTCGTCGTGATCACGGCCGCGGCGGGTGGCGTGGGCCACATCGAGTGCCAGCTCGCCCTGCAGCTCGGCGCGAAGGTGATCGGCACCTGCAGCCCGGGCAACCACGACTACCTGCGCTCGATCGGCGTCGTGCCCGTCGACTACGGCGAGGGCCTACGCGAGCGCATCGACAAGGCCGCGGGCACCGATCGCCACGTGACGGCGTTCATCGACAACTTCGGCGGGGACAACCCGGCGCTCAGTGCCGACCTCGGCGTGCTGCCGGCGCGGTTCAGCTCGAGCGAGGACCGCCTCGAGCGCGAGATCCGCTTCATCGGTGCCGAACGCGACGACACCGAGCCCGCGATGATCCTGTCGGCCCTGGCGAAGCTCATCGCCGAGAACAAGCTGCGCGTTCTCGTCTCGGGCTTCTACCCGTTCGACTACATCGCCCAGGCGTTCGAGGACCTCGCCGAGCAGCACTCACGCGGCAAGGTCGTCGTCGGCATGCAGCCGGTCGAGACCGGAGCACGGTCGCACTGGTACCTCTCGGGCAAGGCGCGGGCGGTCGCCGAGTCGCTCGGCTGAGCCTCCGCCGACAGAGCGCAGGAGGCGCGGGTCGGCAGACCACGCAGGCGTCAGCGGGGCAGCCGCAGCAACGCCCCCGGAGCCCTGACCGTCGCCGCGGCCACGTCCATGGCCCGCTCGAGGGCGGCCGACCAGTCGACCGAGCCGGGTTCGCGCCGCGCGGCGAGCAGCGAGGCGACGATCGACGCGAAGGTCGCGTCGCCCGCACCCATCGTGTCGACGACCTCGCCCTCGGCCGACGAGATGCCCCGCGTGAGGGCGGTGCCGTCCGTCCCGTCCGCCGACGGGGCCAGCACCAGGCTCGCCCCGGCCGAGCCGCGGGTCGCGAGCACTCCCCCGGTGCCCGACGCGAGGAGTGTCTCCTGCCAGTCGTCGAGCGAGCGCCCGGCGACGAGCTCGGCGTCGTCGTCGCCGATCTTGACGAGCAGGGTCGAGGCCGCGACCCGTTCGAAGCCGGCGGCGAAGTCGGCGATCTGGGCCGCCCCACCGGGCAGGAACCCCGGCCGCGGGTTCGGGTCGACCACCAGCCGCACGGGGTCGGTGCCGACCACCCGCAGCAACCGCTCGGTGAGGGCGGCGTCGTCGAACGGGTACGAGCTGACGGCGACCACGGGGGCGGCGTCGAGCACGGCGAGCTGCTCGGGCGAGAAGTCGAGACCGCGGGCGACGGCGGCGTCGGTGAAGACGTAGGTCGGCTCGCCGTCGACTCGCAGCGAGACCGCCCGGCCGGTGCCGAGGGAGTTGATCGTCGCGACGAGGTCGACGCCGTGCTCGGCGAGGAAGGCCCGGATCGACTCGCCGTCGGCGTCGTCGCCGATCGAGGCGAGCAGCGTCGTGGGGACGCCGAGGCGGCTGAGCCCCACGGCGACGTTGAGGCCGGCCCCGCCGACGTGGTCGGTCGAGCCGTCGTCGGTGCGGAGCTCGTCGATGAGGGCGTCGCCGAGAACGGCGACCCGACCGTCGGTGGTGTCCATGGGGGGTGCCTTTCGTCAGCGTGCCGGCAGCCACCTTATTCCGGCACGCGGTCGGGTCGCACTCCCCCGCTACGCTGGCCGACGTGACCGATTACGCACTGGCCGTCGACGTGGGCGGAACGAAGGTGGAGGCGGCGCTGGTCGCCTCCGACGGAACCCTGCTCGACGGCAGTCGTGACCGACGCCCCACCGGTGCCGGGTCGACGTCGGACGAACTCGCCGAGGCGGTCCGCGCGGTCGTCGCGCACGCCCTCGACGCCCTGCCCGACGGGGACGCCCTCGTCGGGGCGGGCATCGGCAGCGCCGGGCCGGTCGACCTCGTGCACGGCACCGTGTCACCGATCAACCTGCACGCCTGGCGGGGCTATCCGCTGCGCGAGCAGGTCGCGGCCCTCGCGGCCTCCACCCTGCCCGACGCCGCGCCCGTGACCCTGCGACTCGACGGCGTCAGTCTCGCCCTCGCCGAGCACTGGGTCGGTGCCACGCAGGGTGCCGACAACGCCCTGGCCATCACCGTCTCGACCGGCGTCGGCGGCGGCCTCATCGTCAACGGCCGCCTGCTCTCGGGCGGCACGGGCAACGCCGGCCACATCGGCCAGATCCAGATCGCCGACCGCCCCGCGGGCGAGAACGCCTGGTCGGCCACCCTCGAGGTCATCGCCTCGGGTCCGAACGTCGTCGCTTGGGCCCGCGAGCAGGGCTGGCAGGGCGAGCGCGGCGAAGACCTGGCGGCCGGCTACGTCGCGGGCGACGAGATCGCCGTCGCGGCCGTCCGCCGCTCGGCCAATGCCGTGGGCGAGGCGGTCTCGTCGGTCACCACGCTGCTCGACCTCGACGTCGTCGCGATCGGCGGCGGGTTCTCGCGCGTCAGCGACGACTACCTCGACCTGGTCCGGGCCACGGTCCAGGAGGCGCCGGTCAACGAGTACGCCCGTCGCGTCCGCGTCGTCCGCGCGGGTCTGGGCGACGAGAGCCCCCTCGTCGGGGCCGCCGCGCTCGTGTGGCGGGCCGCGCGGCTCGGCTGGGCCGCGCCGCCTGCGGTCGGTGACGCGCGCCTCCCGGCGTCGGTCGCTTCTCTGGGAACGGTCGTCGGCGGCCCGGCCTAGGCTGGGTTGCATCCCACAACGTCGTCGGAGTCCGTCGCGCCCTCGGGGCGCGCACCACCACCGCACCACCACTCGCAGAGAGGTCATCTCATGCCCACCACCGTCCCCGTCCTGCTCACGCCGTCCGCCGGCGCACCCTTCGAGCACTCCACCGTCGAGCTGCGCGACGTCGGCCCGAACGACGTCCAGATCGACATCGCGTTCGCCGGCATCTGCCACAGCGACATCCACCAGGCCCGTGAAGAGTGGGGCAAGGCCATCTTCCCCATGGTGCCCGGCCACGAGATCGCCGGCATCGTCACCGAGGTCGGCTCCGACGTCACCAAGCACAAGGTCGGCGACCGTGTCGGCATCGGCTGCTTCGTCGACAGCTGCCGTGAGTGCGAGAACTGCCTCGCGGGCGAGCAGCAGTTCTGCGTCAAGGGCAACGTCGCGACCTACAACGGCCGCCAGTACTCGGGCGAGCCCACCTACGGCGGCTACGCCAAGCAGATCGTCGCCGACGAGAACTACGTCCTGTCGATCCCCGAGGGCATCGCGCTCGACGAGGCCGCGCCGCTGCTCTGCGCCGGCATCACCACCTACTCGCCGCTGAAGCACTGGGGTGCCGGCCCCGGCAAGAAGGTCGCCGTCGTCGGCATGGGCGGGCTCGGCCACATGGCCGTCAAGATCGCGCACGCCATGGGTGCCGAGGTCACCGTGATCAGCCAGACGCTGTCCAAGCAGGAAGACGGCCTCAAGCTCGGCGCCGACCACTACTACGCCTCGAGCGACCCCGAGACCTTCGGAAAGCTGAAGAACTCGTTCGACCTGATCATCAACACGATCTCGGCCGACATGGACATCGACGCCTACGCCCGCACCCTGCGCCTCAACGGCACGATGGTGTTCGTCGGCCTGCCCGAGAACCCCCAGTCGTTCCGCGCCGGGTCGCTGATCGGCGGCCGTCGCAGCCTCGCCGGCTCGAACATCGGCGGCATCCCCGAGACGCAAGAGATGCTGGACTTCTGCGCCGAGCACCACATCGGTGCCGAGATCGAGACGATCGGCGCCGACGAGGTCGACGAGGCCTACGAGCGCGTCGTCGCCAGCAAGGTCCGCTACCGCTTCGTGATCGACACCGCGACGATCTAGCACCTGCCTGCACGCACGAAGGCCCCCTCCCGTCACGGGAGGGGGCCTTCGTCGGTGCGGAGCCGCCGGCGTCAGACGGATCCGCGCTCTACCCGGCGGGGGTGTTGAAGCGGCGCAGCCACCCGGCGAACTCGGCGAGCTCGTCGTCGGACCAGCCCTCGACGTGGTTGCGGAACACGGCACGGTTCTCGTGCCGCACCTCGAGCATGCGGCTCTCGGCGCGCTCGGTGCTGCGCAGGGTCATCACGCGACCGTCGGCCGCGTCGGGCACCACGTCGACGAACCCGGCCTCGCGCAGCAGGGTGACCTGCCTGCTGACCGCGCTCTTGTCCATCGCCATCGCCTTGACGATGTCGCCGGCGCTGCACGGCTGGTGCTTCATCACGTACCGCAGCACGTAGAAGGCCGTGGGGGGCACGTCCGGGTCGAAGCGCGACGCCGCGGCCGCGATCGTGCGCTTGGCCTCGACCATCATCGAGCCGATCTCGTCGACCACGCCGGCCATGAGGCCCTCACGCCCGTCGTCGTCCGGACCCGGGAGGCGCGGTGCGGCCTGGTCAGCTCTCTCGGCCCCGAGGAGGCGCGGTGCGGCCTGGTCGGCAGCGTCGCCCCCCGAGGGGCGCGCCGCGTCGAGCACCGCGCCCTCGGGCTGGCCGTCAACGGTCGGCTGCGACATCTTTCTCCTCGACCAGGGACGAGAACACCGGGCTCTCGGCCAGTTCGTCGGCGGGCACCGGGTGACCCGCCACCTCGGCGGCGCCCGTCGCGATGATCGTGTCGATGGTACCGGTGGCGGTCGTCGTGTGGCTGTGGTGACGGCGCTGCGCCTCGGCGACGCCGTCCCCTCCGTCGACGGGCGAGACCGGTGCGGGCGAACCGGAGAGGCCCGAGGTCGGGGCGGACGCCGTGGCGGGCGTGGAGGCCGTCGCCGGGGCGCTCGACACGGCGGGGGCCAGGCCGGCCGTGGCCGCGACTCCCTTGGCGGCCGGGGACGCGGCGTTCGCGTCGACCGGAGCCGCGCCTCCGTCGTCCGCCTCGGAGGGGCCAGCCGACGTCGGGCCGTCGGTCGGGCCGTCCGTCTTCGCCGCCGCGCGCTGGAGGCCGGTCTTGGTGCCGAGCTCGACGTTCGGCAAGAGGCAGACGAACACGATGGTGATGATCGCCAGAGGGGCCGCGATGAGGAAGACGTCGGCGACGCCCTGCCCATAGGCCGACTCGATGATGGTGCGGATCGGGCCGGGTACGGTGCTGAGGTCGGGGATGCTCGTCGAGCCGCCGCTTCCGAGCGCACTCGGGTCGACCCCGGCGTCGGCCAGGCCGTCGCCGATGTAGCCCGAGACCTTGGTGCCGAGCACGGCGCCCATGACCGAGACGCCGATGGTGCCGCCCAGGCTGCGGAAGAACGCGACGCTCGACGAGGCCGCACCCACGACGCTGACGTCGACCGAGTTCTGCACGACGAGCACGAGGTTCTGCATCACCATGCCGATGCCGAGCCCCATCATCGCCATGAAGACGGAGACGATCGCGAAGTTCGTGTCGTACTCGATGGTCGACATGAGGAACAGGCCGGCGGCGAGCAGCACCGAGCCGACGATCATGTAGGGCTTCCACTTGCCGTACTTCGAGATGAGCGCACCGGCGACCATCGACGAGATGAGCAGGCCGAGCACCATCGGCAGGGTCAGGATGCCCGCCATGGTCGGCGACTGACCGCGGGCCAGCTGCATGTACTGCCCGAGGAAGACGCTGGTGCCGAACATCGCGACGCCGACGCTGAGCGAGGCGACGACCGCGAAGGTGAAGGTGCGGTTCTTGAAGAGCGTGAGGGGGATGATCGGCTCTTTCGAGCGGAACTCCACGACGACGGCGAGGGCGAGCAGCACGGCCGCACCGACGCCCATCAGCCAGCTGGTGGTCGAGGCCCACTCGAACTGCTTGCCGCCGAGCGACACCCAGACGAGCAGCAGCGAGACGCCGCCGGCGATCAGGCCCGCGCCCCAGTAGTCGACGACGACGGTCTTCTTGGGCTTCGGGGGCAGGTGCAGGGTGCGCTGGATGACGATCAGGGCCGCGACGCCGACGGGCACGCCGACGAAGAAGTTCCAGCGCCAGCCGATGCTGTCGGTGAGCACGCCACCGAGCAGCGGGCCGCCGATGGTGCCGACGCTCATCACGGCGCCGAGGTAGCCCATGTACCGGCCGCGCTCGCGCGGGCTGATGATGTCGCTCATGACGACCTGCACCAGGGCGGTGAGTCCGCCGGCGCCGAGGCCCTGGAAGACGCGGAAGGTGATCAGGGTCGCGGTGTTCTGCGAGAAGCCGGCCGCGACCGAGGCGAGCACGAACAGGACGAGCGCGACCTGCAGAAGCACCTTGCGGTTCGTGAGGTCCGAGAACTTGCCCCACAGCGGGGTGCTCACGGTGGTCGCCAGCAGGGTCGCGGTGATGACCCAGGTGTACGAGGTCTGGCTGCCGTTCAGGTCGCTGACGATGCGCGGCAGCGAGGTCGACACGACGGTCGACGAGAGGATCGCCACGAGCATGCCCATCAGCAGGCCCGACAGGGCCGTGAGGACTTCGCGGTGGCTCATGCCGGGCGCTTCGCCCGGTTCGTGGGGTTCCGCGGGCTTCGTGCCCGCGGCGGTCGTGGTCTGCGACAAGGTGCGCTCCGGTGGTTCGAGATGGTGAGGGACTGACCGCCGTTGGCCGGGTCCGTTGGTTGCAGAACGTCAACCATACGCTTTCGTTGACGATTCGCAACCATTTCGCTGCAGTTGCTGCAGAAATCTTTCTCGAGCTCCGCGACGCGGTCGCGGGGGGGGGGAACGCAGGAGGCGCGGTGCGAGTCCTCCTCGCACCGCGCCTCCTTCAGGGTCTTCCGGGTCAGCGGACCTCTTCGGGCCGTTTCTGCCGGAACATCTCGGCCGGTTGGTGCTCGCCGTTCCAGACCTGGGTGATGCCCCAGGCGACGGCCATGAGCGGCACGGCGATGACGGCGCCGACGACGCCGCCGAGGATGGTGCCGGCGGTCAGGGCGACGAGGATGACCAGGCCGTGCAGCTGCAGCGTGCGGCCCATCAGCACCGGCTGCAGGAAGTTGCCCTCGAGCTGGTTGACGACCACGACGATGCCCACGACGATCAGCGCCTGGACCGGGCCGAGCGCGACGAGGGCGACGAGTGCCGCGAGGATGCCCGCGGCCGTGGCGCCGACGAGCGGGATGAACGCCGTCAGGAAGACGATGACCGCGAGCGGGAGGGCCAGCGGCACCCCGACGATCCAGAGGCCGACGCCGATGCCGATGGCGTCGACCGCGGCGACCGTCGCAGTGCCCCGGACGTAGCCACCGAGCGTCGTGACCGTCTTGTCGCCGATGCGGCGGGCGCGGGCATAGTTCTCACCCTTGAACGGGCGGAGCAGGAACTCCCAGATGGCCGGGCCGTCCTTGAGGAAGAAGAACAGGACGACGATCATCAGGACGAGGCCGGTCGCGAAGCTGCCGACGGCCGAAGCCCCGGCGAGTGCGCCCGAGCCGAACTGCGAGCTCGTCACGAAGTCGACGGCCGCGTTGCGGACGTCGTCGATCTGCTGGTCGCTGATCGAGAACGGCAGGGTCGTGATCCAGTCCTGCAGCTTGTTGAAGCCCGAGGTGGCGGAGTCGGCGAGCGAGCTGGCCTGGTTCTCGACGGCCCAGACGATCAGCCAGGCGACGAGGCCGAGGATGATCAGGACGGCGAACAGGCAGATCAGGGTCGCGAGCACCGAGGGCACCTTGTGACGGCGGAGGAAGGCGACGACCGGCAGCATGGCCGACGCGAAGATCAGCGCGAGCAGCACCGGCAGGGTGACCAGGCTCAGGCTGAGGAAGACGTAGATGACGCCGATCGTGACGATCAGGACGGCGATGATCTGTACGGCGCGCGTCGCGAGGGTGCCGAACGCGTCGGCCCAGAGGGAGTGCCGGACGGCGGCGTCCTCACGGGCCACCTCGGCTTCTTGGCTGCGGAAGAGTCCCACGGTGTCGTCCTCGTTTCTGGTGGTGCGGGGGTCGAGAGGGGTGCCGGACGGGGCACGGCCCGGGGGCCGGATGCCCGAGGGCTTGCGGAAGCGTCGGGGGTGATCGGCCCGACTAGGACAGCCAACCCCGTCACGAGAACATCGGGCCGGATCGGTGCCCCCGCGGCTCGACGCGCGCCTAGCGTGGAGGGCATGCCGACCTCCGTCCTCGTCGTGTCCGACACCCACGTCCCGCAGAAGGCCAAGGCCGTGCCGGGGGTCGTGTGGACCGCGGTCGACCGGGCCGACGTCGTCGTGCACGCGGGCGACTGGACCGGCGAGCCACTGCTCGACGAGTTCGAGGCCCGCGCGCGCCTCCTGATCGGGGTCTGGGGCAACAACGACGGCGACGGGCTGCGCGCCCGCCTGCCCGAGGTCGCCCGCACGACGATCGAGGGCGTGCGCCTCGCCGTCGTGCACGAGACGGGAGCCAAGGAGGCGCGCGAGAAACGCATGGACCGCCTCTTCCCCGAGACCGACCTGCTGCTGTTCGGGCACAGCCACATCCCGTGGGACACGACGACGCCTGCGGGCCTGCGCCTGCTGAACCCGGGGTCGCCCACGGACCGCCGACGCCAGCCGCACGCCACCTACCTCACGCTGACCCTCGACGCGGGCGGGGTGCGCGACGTGGTGCTGCACGGCCTGCCCGTGGCCGCACGGGACCGCACGGGGGTGCGTCCGCACCCCCGCATGACGACCTAGCCGGCGGGCGTCTCGGCCGGGGCCGACTCGGCCGGGGTCGGAGACGGGCTGGCCGTGCCCGACTCGGTGTAGCTGTTGCCGGCGGCGGTGACGACGAAGCTGCGGAACTCCTGCACCGTGAACGGCCGGCTGCCGTCGTACTTCTGACCGTTGACCAGGACCGTCGGGGTGCCCGTCAGGGCGTCGAGGTCGCTGTTCGGCAGGGGCCCGTCGATGGCGCGCTGCGTCGACGCCGTCACCCAGGAGCCGAACTCGTCGTCGTCGATGCACCTCGTGATGTCGCTCGCCTTCGTCACCCCGTCGACGCCGGTCGCGATGTCGGCGAGTTGCGAGTCGTCGAGACCGCGGGTGCCCTCTTCGGGTTGCTGCTCGAACATGGCGGTGTTGAAGTCGAAGAACGAGTTCGGCGAGTAGTTCGCCACGCAGGCCGCCGCGTTGGCCGCCCGGTTGCTGTACTTCGTGCCGAGTGACTGGTTCGTGAGGATGGCGACCGGGTGGTACTCGACCGTCGCCGCACCCGACTCGACGAGCCCGCTGATGTAGTCGTTGTTGGCCTGCTCGAACTCGCCGCAGATGGGGCAGAGGTAGTCGAGGTAGACGACGATGTCGACCGTGTCGCTGGACGCCGTGGTGGCCGACGCCGTGGGTTCGTCGTCGGGGCCCAGGGCGCCGGTCTGCACGGCCTCGAAGCCCTGACCGATCTTGATGCCGTCGCTCGCCATGTTGGCGGGCCCGGGACCGGCCGGACGGATGCTGTTCGTGATGACCAGCACGACGCCCACGACGATGGCGATCACGACGAGGGCGAGGCCGCCCTGCAGCGCCCACTTGCCGGCGCGTTGGCGACGCTTCTGCTTCTGGCGGGCGAGCTGGGCCTTCTGGCGAGCCGCCGCGCGCCGCTGGTTCTTGGTCAACGACGAGTCGTCGGGATTCAGGTCAGTCATGGGGCTCCGGTGCGCGACGGCCTCGCATGGTCGCGTCGAGCGGGTGGTGGGGACGGTCGCCACGAGTCGTGGCCACGAAACATGGTACGAGGCGAGCCTGGCAGAAGTCCGCAGGCGGGGGCGAGGCGGGGGTGGAGGTGAGGTGCGCTCGTGGCGAACCGAGAGATTTTCATGGCATGCTGATCGGTGGTGGTCACCGCAGACCTCTGAGGTTGATCACCGTCCATTCACAACGGATCGTCCGGCACGTACCTGCCGGTGAAGGAGAAGATCATGGCGTCAGTCACGTTCAGCAAGGCAACTCGTCTCTACCCCGGCTCCACGCGCGCCGCGGTCGACGGCATCGACCTCGAGGTCGCCGACGGCGAGTTCCTCGTGCTCGTCGGCCCCTCCGGCTGCGGCAAGTCGACCACCCTGCGCATGCTCGCGGGCCTCGAAGAGGTCAACTCGGGTGACATCTACATCGGCGACCGCAACGTCACCGACGTCCCGCCGAAGGACCGCGACATCGCGATGGTCTTCCAGAACTACGCGCTGTACCCGCACATGACGGTCGCCGAGAACATGGGCTTCGCCCTCAAGATCGCCGGCGTCGGCAAGGAAGAGCGCGCCACCCGCGTCCTCGAGGCCGCCAAGCTGCTCGACCTCGAGCCCTACCTCTCGCGCAAGCCCAAGGCCCTCTCGGGTGGTCAGCGCCAGCGCGTCGCCATGGGCCGCGCGATCGTGCGTCAGCCCCAGGTCTTCCTCATGGACGAGCCGCTGTCGAACCTCGACGCCAAGCTCCGCGTGCAGACCCGCACCCAGATCGCGTCGCTGCAGCGCCGCCTGGGCGTCACCACGGTCTACGTCACGCACGACCAGACCGAGGCCCTCACCATGGGTGACCGCATCGCCGTGCTGAAGGACGGCGTCCTGCAGCAGGTCGGTACACCTCGCGACCTGTACGAGAAGCCGCAGAACGTCTTCGTCGCCGGCTTCATCGGCTCGCCCGCCATGAACCTGCTGCCCGCCGACGTCGTCGACGGTGGCATCCAGTTCGGCACCGCCGTCACCGCGGTCGACCGCGACACCGTCGGCCAGGCCAACGGCAAGAGCGTCACCGTGGGCGTCCGCCCCGAGGACGTCGTGGTCAACACGACCGGCGAAGGCCTCGCGGTCACCGTCGACGTCGTCGAAGAGCTCGGCGCCGACGGCTACCTCTACGGTCACACCGAGGTCGACGGCAACCGCGTCGACGTCGTCGTCCGCGTCGACGGTCGCAACCACCCCAAGCTGGGCGAGACGATCTACGTCACCCCGCAGGCGCACCACGTGCACGTCTTCGACACCGAGAGCGGCGAGCGCCTCGGCGACAAGGCCGTCGTCAGCGCGTAGCACCCCGTCGGGTCGGCCCGTCGAGTCCGCTCGGAGCACTCCTCCGATCGACCCGGCGGGCCGTCCCGCGTTCCGGCCCCGCGCCTCCTGACCTCCCCCGCCGCCTCGCCTCAGGCGGCGCTCCCCCGCACGAGAGGCCCTCATGCCCGACTCCCTGAACATCACCTCGGCCACCGCCGACCCGGCACTGCTCGACCTGCCCTGGTCCCTGCCGCTCGACGAGTGGCCCGACGAGGCCATCGCGACCCTGCCCAAGGGCATCTCGCGGCACCTCGTCCGGTTCGCGCACCTCAGCGGCTTCGTCATCGCCATCAAAGAGACGTCGGGCGAGATGGCCCGTGGCGAGTACGAGATGCTGCGCACGCTCCAGCGCATGGACATCCCGTGCGTCGATCCGCTCGCCGTCATCACCAACCGTCAGGACGCCGACGGCAGCCCGCTGAACCCCGTGCTGGTCACCCGGCACCTCAAGTTCTCGCTGCCCTACCGGGCGCTGTACTCGCAGACGCTGCGCCCCGACACGGCCCGTCGCCTCGTCGACGCACTGGCGTTGCTGCTCGTCCGGCTGCACATCATCGGCTTCTACTGGGGCGACGTGTCGCTGTCGAACACGCTGTTCCGGCGTGACGCCGGCGCGTTCGCCGCGTACCTCGTCGACGCCGAGACCGGAAAGCTCTACCCGGGCGGCCTCTCGAACGGTCAGCGCGAGAACGACCTCGAGGTCGCCCGCGTCAACATCGCCGGCGAGCTGCTCGACCTCGAGGCCGGTGGTCGCCTCGACGACAACCTCGACCCGGTCGACGTCAGCAACGGCATCGTCGCCGCGTACCGCAGCCTCTGGACCGAGCTGACCGGCGCCGAGACCTTCGACAGCTCGGAGCGCTGGCGCATCAACGACCGCGTGGAGCGCCTGAACGACCTCGGCTTCGACATCGAAGAACTGGCGATCAAGACGGCCGAGGGCGGCAGCCAGGTCAAGATCCAGCCCAAGGTCGTCGACGCGGGGCACCACTCCCGCCGCCTGCTGCGACTCACCGGCCTCGACGTGGAAGAGAACCAGGCCCGTCGCCTGCTGAACGACCTCGACGCCTACCGGATGCGCACCGACCAGTCGGACTCGGACGAAGAGATGATCGCCCACGAGTGGGCCTCGCGCGTCTTCGAGCCCGTCGTGCGGTCGATCCCCCGTGACCTGCGCGGGCGGCTCGAACCGGCCGAGGTGTTCCACCAGCTGCTCGAGCACCGCTGGTACCAATCGCAGGCCGAGAACCGCGACGTGCCGATCGCTGAGGCACTCACCTCGTACATCAACGACGTGCTGCGGCACCGTCGCGACGAGCAGATGGTGATCGAGCCGGCGACCGAGTCCATCACGCTGCCCGAGGCCGCCCAGCTCGAGGCCGACGAGGCCGACGCCGACGAGGACTGGCGCAGCAAGGTCTGAGGACGCAGGAGGCGCGGGT
This sequence comes from Frigoribacterium sp. RIT-PI-h, assembly GCF_001297205.1. Lineage (NCBI taxonomy): Bacteria > Bacillati > Actinomycetota > Actinomycetes > Micrococcales > Microbacteriaceae > Frigoribacterium > Frigoribacterium sp. RIT-PI-h. Next base: position 66,970 of record NZ_LHOZ01000080.1, read on the forward strand.
CGGCACCCAGCCGACCCGCGCCTCCTCGAGGCCCCGTGTCTCGCGGGTGCCCGTGCCTACTTCTTCTTGCGCTCGGCGCGCAGCTTCGAGATCTCGTACAGCGTGACCGAGGCCGCGATGCCGGCGTTCAGCGACTCGACGGCGCCCGTGATGGGCACCGACACGATCGCGTCGCAGGTCTCGGCGACGATGCGCGACAGACCCTTGCCCTCGCTGCCGACGACGACCACGATCGGGCGGTCGGCGAGCTCGAGACCGGGCAGCATGACGTCGCCGTCACCGTCGAGGCCCACGACGAACACGCCCTGCTCTTTGAACGACTTGAGGGTCTGCGTCAGGTTCGACGCCATCGCGACCGGGATGCGCGCGGCCGCACCGGCCGAGGTCTTCCAGGCCGACGCCGTCAGGCCCACCGAGCGACGCCGCGGGACGATGACGCCCTGCCCGCCGAACGCGGCCACCGACCGGATGATCGCCCCGAGGTTGCGCGGGTCGGTGATCCCGTCGAGCGCGACGAAGAGCGGCTTCTGCTGACGCTTGACCGCGGCCTCGAGCATGTCGACCGGGTGCGCGTACTCGTACGGCGGCACCTTGAGCGCGACGCCCTGGTGCACGGAGTCGTGCCCGGTGATGCGGTCGAGCTCGGGGCGCATGACCTCGAGGATCGGCAGTCCGCGACGGGTGGCGAGCTGCAGGATCTCCTTGGTGCGCTCGTCCATCTCGATGCGGGCGGCGATGTAGAGGGTCGTGGCCGGGATGCGCGTCCGGAGGGCCTCGACGACCGAGTTGCGCCCGGTCACCATCTCGGGGTCGTCGGCCGCCTTCGGCCGGCGTCGGGGGGCGTCGGCCCCGCCGCGCCCGGCGATCGGCGAGCCGGCGCGGGGACCGGCTCCGCCACGACCGCGCGCCGCCTCGAGCCGCTCGCGCGCCGCCTTGGCCTTGCCCGCGGGGTGGTACGGGCGGTCCTCGGCCGCGGGAGTGGGCTTCTTGCCCTCGAGCGCCTGGCGCCCCTGCCCGCCGCTGCCGACCTGCTTGCCCTTGCTGCCCTGACGCACGGCCCTGCTGCCGGGACGGCCCTTGCGTGCTCCGCTGGTGTTCTTCACTGTTCGAGGCTCCAATGCGACCCGCTGGGGGTGTCTTCGATGGTGATGCCGGCGCCCGTCAGGACGCCTCTGATCTCGTCGGCCCGCGAGAAGTCGCGATCGGCCCGGGCTTGCTGGCGTGCGGCCAAGAGTACGTCGACGAGCGTGCCGGGCGCGCGGTGCGCGTCGCCCTCGTCCCCGGCCCGCCACTCGGGCGCCGTCGGATCGCTGCCGAGCACGGGCACCCTGGCGGCCACGTGCTGCCAGGCGCGCGCGGCGGCGTCGAGGTCGCCGTCGTCGAGGGCCACGTTGCCGGCCCGTACCGTGTCGTGCAGCACGGCCACGGCCTGGGGCACGTTGAGGTCGTCGTCCATCGCCTCGCCGAATTCGTCGGGCACGACGCGGGCTCCGACCCCGGCGAAGCGCGTGTCGGCGAGGCGGCGCTGCGCCCGCTCGAGGAACGTCTCGACGCGGTCGAGCGCGGCCTCGGCCTCGAGCAACGCGCCCTCGTGGTAGTCGATGGTCGACCGGTAGTGCGCGGCGCTGAAGAAGTAGCGCACGACGACGGGCCGGGCCTGCGCCAGGAAGTCGGCGGCGAAGATGGAGTTGCCGAGGGACTTCGACATCTTCTGGCCCTCGACGGCGACGAGGCCGTTGTGCATCCAGTGCGAGGCGAAGCCCATGCCGGCCGCGGTCGACTGCGCCAGCTCGTTCTCGTGGTGCGGGAACCGCAGGTCGAGCCCACCGCCGTGGATGTCGAACGCCTCGCCGAGGTAGCGAGCGGACATCGCCGAGCACTCGATGTGCCAGCCGGGTCGCCCTTCGCCCCAGGGCGAGGCCCACGAGGCGGACTGGGGCTCGTCGGACTTGTGGCCCTTCCACAGCGCGAAGTCGCGGGGGTCGCGCTTGCCCCGCGGGTCGGCGTCGGCCGCGGGTGCCATGTCGTCGATCGACTGGTTGGTCAGGGCACCGTAGGTCGGCCAGCTGGCGGTGTCGAAGTAGACGTCGCCCGAGCCGTCGGGGGCCACGTACGCGTGCCCCTTGTCGAGCAGCGTCGTGATGATCTGCTGCATCTCGCTGACGCTGGCGGTCGCCCGGGGCTCGTAGGGCGGCGGCAGGATGCCGAGCGCCTGGTAGCCCGCGGGGAACTCGAGCTCGGTGCGGTAGGCGCGCGCCCACCCCTCTTCGGTCGTGTCGGCGGCCAGCGCGAGGATCTTGTCGTCGATGTCGGTGACGTTGCGCACGAGGGTGACGTCGAGGCCGCGGTAGGTGAACCAGCGGCGCCAGAGGTCGTAGACCAGGGCCGAGCGGAGGTGTCCGATGTGGGGCGACGACTGCACGGTGGGTCCGCAGACGTACAGCCCGACCTGGCCGGGCACGAGCGGGACGAAGTCGACGAGCGCCTGCTGACGGGAGTCGTAGAGCCTGATGGTCACGTGATCAGCCTATTTGACGCGGCTCCGGCCGCGTCGCCCGCGGACGACCCGTCGCGCGTGACGAGTGCCGTCGCGATCACGGCCACGCCCTCGCCTCGGCCGGTGAAGCCGAGCCCGTCGGTCGTCGTGGCCGACACGCTGACCGGGGCACCGACCACGCGGGTCAGCCCGACTTGCATCTCGACGCGTCGGGACGACAGCCGGGGGCGGTTGCCGATCACCTGTACGGCGACGTTGACCGGTGCGGCCCCCGCCGCCGCGAGCAGCTCGAGGGTCGCCGAGAGGAAGACGTCGCCGGACGCCCCGGCGAAGCGGGGGGCGTCGGTGCCGAAACTCGACCCGATGTCGCCGCGACCCGCCGCCGTGAGCAGGGCGTCGACGACCGCGGGGGCGACCGCGTCGCCGTCGCGGGGGCCCGCGAGGCCCGCCTCGCCCGGGAAGTGCAGCAGCCCGAGGTGCATCGGCTGGGTCGCGTCGAACGCGTGGACGTCTGTGCCGACCCCGGTCAGGAGGCGCGGGCCCGGTCGACCGGGCGTCTCGCGCCCCGGCCCGGGCGCCGCGCCCGCGGCGGCGAGCGTCGGGGCCGGGCGCAAGCCCCAGGGGGTGGTGATCTTGAGGGCCAGGGGGTCGCCCGCCACGATGCGGACGCGGTGGCCGGCGGCGGCGAAGAGCGCCGCGTCGTCGGTGTGCTCGCCGGACGCCGTCGCGTAGGCGCGGTCGAGGGCGGCACGGGGGAAACCCTGCGGCGTCTGCATGGCCACGAGTTCGCTGCGGTCGACGGTGTCGACGACGAAGGCGGCGTCCCCGTCGACGCGTTTGATCGTGTCGGTGACCGGCAGGCCCGGCACGACGCCGTCGCCGGTCGCCTCGACGGTCGTGGCGACCAGGTCGAACTGGGCGGTGGGCGTGAACGGCCGGGCGCAGTCGTGCACCAGCACGATCTCGACGTCGGGCCCCAGGGCCGTCAGGCCGGCCGCGACGGACTGCTGACGCGTGACGCCGCCCGCGACGACGGAGGCGTAGCCGCGGGCCGGGCCGGCGACGGCGTCGACGAGGGCGCGGGACTCGTCGACGAGCGCCTCGGGGACGACGACGACGACCTGTGTCGGCACGACCGACGCGAAGACCGCGTCGAGCGAACGTTCGAGGATGCTGCGCCCGGCCACTTCGACGAAGGCCTTCGGCCTTCCGAGGGCGAGGCGCGTACCGCTGCCGGCCGCAACGACGACGACCGCCCGACCGGCGCCGGACGGGGTGTGGACCCCACCGTCGTCGACCGAGCGGTCGTCGGGAGTGCTAGGACGCAAGGACCTCGTCGAGGACGCTCGACGCCTTCTCTTCGTCGGTCTTCTCGGCGAGCGCGAGCTCGCTGATCAGGATCTGACGAGCCTTGGCGAGCATGCGCTTCTCGCCGGCCGAGAGGCCGCGGTCCTGATCGCGACGCCAGAGGTCGCGGACGACCTCGGACACCTTGATGACGTCACCGCTGGCCAGCTTCTCCAGGTTCGCCTTGTAGCGGCGCGACCAGTTGGTCGGCTCTTCGGTGAAGGGGGCGCGGAGCACGTCGAAGACGCGGTCCAGCCCTTCTTTGCCGATGACGTCTCGCACGCCGACCAAGTCGACGTTGTCTGCGGGTACTTCGATGGTCAGATCACCCTGGGTGACGCGAAGCTTGAGGTACAGCTTCTCTTCGCCCTTGATGATCCGCTTCTTGACTTCTGAGATTGTCGCTGCCCCGTGATGCGGGTATACAACGGTCTCGCCGACCTCGAATTGCATGAATCAGGCTCCATTCTGCGACACCCAGGATACCATAAGCAGTCGTTGGTAAGGCTGCCCTAAGGAACCGACCCCTGCGGGCGCGGATAAGCTGGACGACGTACGTTTGTCGTGACGCTGATCCTGGAGGACACCTGTGCGAGCCCCAACCCTGAAGTCGCGCGGCTTGACGACGCGGCTCGTCTCGGCCGCCGCCGTCGGCGCCGCGGTCGTCCTGACCGCCGCCGGGTGCAACTTCATCAGCCCGCAGGCCACCACCAAGCAGTACGACGCGAGCGACGGCACGAGCGTGAACGTCGGCGACATCCAGGTGCGCAACGCGATCGCCCTCACCGCGAGCGAGGGTGACGGCGGCACCGCCAGCCTCAGCATGGTCGTGCTCAACACGAGCGACGAGGCCGCCGAGGTCTCGTTCGAGTACCCCACGACCTCGGGCAAGAAGACGCAGACCGTCGAGGTCGACGGCTCGTCGCAGGTCTCGCTCGGCACCGAGCCCGGCCAAGACCAGTTCCTCATGGAGTCCCTCGACTCCGACCCGGGCGCCCTCGTGACGATCTTCGTCCAGTACGGCACCGAGACCGGCAAGTCGTTCGTCGTCCCCGTGCTCACCGGCGCGCTGGGCGAGTACGCCACCCTGCTGCCCTCGCCCACGCCGTCCACCGAGGCCACGCCGTCGTCGACGCCGCTGCCCGAGGCGACCGAGCAGGCACCGTCCTCGTCGCCGACGCCGTAGCGTCCCTCCCCCGTCAGCCGAGAGGCCCGGCCCGCCGTGTGCGGTGCCGGGCCTCTCGCGTCTGACGCACACCGCGCCTCCTGGGCTCTCGACGCGGTCGGGTGGGCCCTCGGCCCGTGCCCTCGGGTCAGGCCTCGATGCGGTAACCGAGGCCGCGCACCGTGACGAGCGCCTTCGGCTCGGACGGCACGGCCTCGATCTTCGAGCGGATGCGCTTGATGTGCACGTCGAGGGTCTTCGTGTCGCCGAAGTAGTCCGACCCCCAGACCCGGTCGATCAGCTGACCGCGCGTGAGCACGCGGCCGGCGTTGCGCATGAGCAGCTCGAGCAGCTCGAACTCCTTGAGGGGCATGGCGACGTCGTCGCCGCGGACCGTCACCACGTGCCGCTCGACGTCCATGCGGATGTCTCCCGCCTCGAGCATCGAGTCGGACAGGTCGTCGGGGTCGACGCGGCGGCGCAGCACGGCTCGGATGCGGGCGAGCAGCTCTCGGGTCGAATACGGCTTGGTGACGTAGTCGTCGGCACCGAGCTCGAGACCGACCACGATGTCGACCTCGCTGTCCTTCGCGGTGAGCATGACGATCGGCACCTGGGACTTGGTGCGGATCACGCGGCAGACCTCGGTGCCCGGGATGCCCGGGAGCATGAGGTCGAGCAGCACGAGGTCGGCACCGGTCTTGTCGAAGGCGGTGACGGCGGCCGGGCCGTCCTCGGCCACGCTCACCTGGTAGCCCTCGCGCTGCAGGATGTAGGCGAGCGGCTCGCTGAGGGACTCTTCGTCCTCGACGATCAAGATGTGGGTCATCGGGTCTCCATGGTCATCGTGTCTCCTGGGGCTCTGGTGCCGAGGCGGCCGTGGTCGGGATCGATCGGGTGTCGGGGTCGACGTCCGCGGCCGGCAGGCGCAGGGTGAAGGTCGACCCCTTGCCGACCTGCGACCAGACGCGCACGTCGCCACCGTGGTTCTGCACCACGTGCTTGACGATGGCGAGCCCGAGGCCCGTGCCGCCGGTCCGTCGAGACCGGGCCGGGTCGACCCGGTAGAACCGCTCGAAGACCCGGTCGAGCTCGTCGTCGGGGATGCCGTAGCCCTGGTCGGTCACGGAGATCTCGACCACCCCGCCCGTGTCGAGGGTGGCCCCGATGCCGACCCGCGACCCGTCGGGCGAGTAGTTGATGGCGTTCGCGACGAGGTTGTCGACGGCCGTGACGAGCATGGCCTGGTCGCCGATCACGTGCGCGTGCTTGCCGCCCCGGACGACGAGGTCGATGCCCCGCGCCTCGGCACCCACGCGGTTGCGGTCGACGGCGGTGTCGACCACGGTGCGGACGTCGACCGAGTCGCTGGTCTCGAGCGCGTCGGTCGCCTGCAGACGCGACAACTCGATGATGTCCTGGGTAAGGCGACCGAGCCGACCGGCCTCACGGGTCAGACGGGCGGCGAAGTGGCGCACCTGCTCGGGGTCGGCCGACGCGGACTCGAGCGCCTCGGCGAGCAGGCCGACGGCGCCGATGGGCGTCTTGAGTTCGTGGCTGATGTTGGCGACGAAGTCACGACGCATGTCGTCGAGCCGACGCCCCTCGGTGCGGTCCTCGGCGAGCACCAGCACGAATCGTCCGCCGAGCGCCGCGGCCCGCACGTGCACGGCGATGGTGGCCTCGCTGCCGGGCAGGCGCGGCAGGGTGAGTTCTTCGACCACGGGGTCGCCGTGCCGACGCACCGCGTCGACGATCGTCTCGAGTTCGGGGTGCACGAGGTGCTGCTGGGCCGAGACCAGGCCGAGCTGGCGCGCCGCGGCCGAGGCCTTGAGCACGTTCCCCGAGGGATCGACCACGAGGCCGGCCGACTCGAGCGCGTCGAGCACGGCGTCGATGCCGTCGGGCAGGGCGACGTCGACGAGCGCCGCGGCACGCACGGCCCGTCGGTGGGCCGAGACGACGACCACCACGATCGCGGCGCCGACGACGACCCCGAAGGCCAGCGACAACGGCACCAGCCAGGCGGATTCCATGTCGTTCACAGTAGTGACCCCCCGGTGGGTGGATGAACGGGAGGTCGTCCCATCCGCTGTACTTTGGTCAGAGTTCAGGCGGTGATCACCGGTCGTTAACCTTCACCGGAGAGCATCGTCGGGACTGTGCGGGCGACTCTGCCCCCACGTCACGAGCCGAGCGTGCGTCCCGCACGTCGCTCACAGCCACCGTGCTCCCAGGGCCACCGAGCCCCCACGACGAGAGGGTCGAACACGACATGCGCGAGGTATTCCAGCAGGAACTCCTGGAGGTGCAGGAGCGTCTCGTCGAGATCGCCGGCCTCGTCGCCGTCTCGATCGCGAACGCGACCACGGCCTTCAACGAGTCGAACGTCTCGTTGGCCGAGCAGGTCATCGCCGACGACGACAAGATCGACGAGCGCGCCATCGCCCTCGCCGAGTTGGCCATCGACATCCTGGCCCGTCAGAACCCGGTCGCCCGCGACCTGCGCATCGTGGTCAGTGCGCTCCGCATCAGCGCCTCGCTCGAGCGCATGGGCGACATGGCCGAGCACATCGCCCAGCTCGCCCGCTACCGGTTCCCCGAGAAGGTCGTGCCGAAGTCGCTGCGCCCGACCTTCAAAGAGCTGGGCGAGCTCGACGTCGCCATCGCGAACAAGCTCACCGAGCTGCTCACGACCGAGGACGTCCGCCTGGCCGAAGAGATCCGCAACGACGACGACCGCATCGACGAGCTGCACCTCAGCGTCTTCGACAAGGTGCTCGGCGAGACCTGGAAGGGCGCGGCCGTCGACACGGTCGACTCCACCCTCGCGTCGCGCTACCACGAGCGCTTCGCCGACCACGCGGTGTCGATCGCCAAGAAGGTCCAGTACCTCGCCACCGGCGACTGGGTCGCACCCGAGGTCTGATCGACGGCGACCTGCAGGAGGCGCGGTGTCCGTTCGACGGGCACCGCGCCTCCTGCGTTCGGTCGGGGCCTCCGCCGTCCGCGAGGATGGGAGCATGGCTTCAGTCGCGATCCTCGTCAACGGTCTGCCCGGATCGGGCAAGACCACCCTCTCGGCCACGCTCGCGGGGGTGCTCGGGTGCCCGTTGCTCGCGAAGGACCCCGTCAAGGAGGCGCTGGTCGACCTGGCCGGGCCGATGATCGCCCCCGAGGCCCTCGGCGGCATCGCGATGGACACCGTCTGGGCGATGGCGGGCGAGGTCGAGGCGGGCGTGGTGGTCGACGCGTTCTGGCACCGGGAGCGCGACCTCGAGTTCGCCCGGGCCGGTGTCGAGCGTGCCGGCTCGCCGCGCACCGTCGAGGTGTGGTGCGACGTCGACCCCGAGGTGGCCCTGCAGCGCGTGGTCGACCGGCTCGCCGCGGGCGGCCGGCACCCGGCGCACGGCACGGTCGAATCGGCCCGCGCCGCCTGGCCGGCCCGGGTGGCCGGTGCCGAGCCCCTCGGGCTGTGGCCGGTCGTCCGCGTCGACACGAGCGCGCCCGTCGACATGGACGACCTGGTCATGCAGATCAGCGCCCGGTTCGTCTGACCGCCGCCCCGAACCCTGTCGTGCCGGGGGTGCCGGACGCCGAAGCGCCCCACGCCCCCGAGGACGGGGCGCGGGGCGCGGGGACTTCAGGAGGCGCTATTTCTTGCCCTGGTTCGCGACCGCGGCGGCACCGGCGGCGGCGGCCTCGGGGTCGAGGTAGCGGGCCGGGCCGGTCGGCACGAAGTCGTCGTCGAGCTCGTAGACGAGCGGGATGCCCGTGGGGATGTTCAGCTCGGCGATCTCGTCGTCGCTGATGCCGTCGAGGTGCTTGACCAGCGCACGCAGCGAGTTGCCGTGTGCGACGACGAGGGTGACGTCACCGGCGGCCAGGCTCTCGGTGATGTCGCTGTGCCAGTAGGGCAGCATGCGCTCGATGACGAGCGCGAGCGACTCGGTGCGCGGGGCGTCGATGCCGAGTTCGGCGTAACGCTTGTCGTGCGCCTGCGAGAACTCGCTGTCGTCGTCGAGCGGGGGCGGCGGCACGTCGAACGAGCGACGCCAGGTCTGGAACTGCTCGGGGCCGTACTGCTCGAGCGTCTGCGCTTTGTCCTTGCCCTGGAGCGCACCGTAGTGACGCTCGTTGAGGCGCCACGAGCGCTTGACGTCGATCCAGAGGCGGTCGGCCTCTTCGAGGGCGATGTCGGCGGTCTGGATCGCCCGGGTCAGGCGCGACGTGTAGAGGATGTCGGGCAGCAGGTCGGCCTCGCGCAGCAGCTCGCCGGCACGCTTGGCCTCTCGGCGGCCCTGCTCGGTGAGCCGCACGTCGACCCATCCGGTGAAGAGGTTCTTCGCGTTCCATTCGCTGTTGCCGTGACGCAGGAGGATGAGGGTCGAAGTCATGCCGCCAGCGTATCGCGACGGCCCGATGGCAGACTTGGCGCATGCCCATCGGTTCCGTCACCCGCGGCACGACCGGCACCAACCGCCTCCGGCGCGTCGATCGCTGGATCGCCGCGCACCCGTCGTTCCGACGGGCGGACGACCCGCTGGTCGTCGACCTGGGGTACGGGGCGAGCGCGACGACTCCCCTCGAACTGCACCAGCGCCTCCTGGAGGTGCGCGACGACGTCGAGGTCGTGGGCATCGAGATCGAGCCCGAGCGCGTCCGACTGGCCAGCCTGTCGGCGCGGCCCGGTGTGAGCTTCCGACGAGGCGGCTTCGAGGTGCCGCTCGACGGCGACCGACGACCGGCGGTGATCCGGGCGTTCAACGTGCTGCGACAGTACGACGAGTCGCAGGTCGCCGACTCCTGGGCGCTCATGACGGCACGGCTGCAGCCGGGTGGCGTCCTCGTCGAGGGCACCTGCAACGAGGTGGGGCGCGTGGCGAGCTGGGTCGACGTGACGCCCGCGGGGCCCACGACCTTCACGATCTCGCTGCGGCTCGCCGGGCTCGAGCTCCCCTCGATCGTGGCCGAACGGCTGCCCAAGGCGTTGATCCACCGCAACGTCCCGGGCGAGCGGGTGCACGACCTGCTCGTCGACCTCGACCGGCAGTGGGCGGTGGCGGCCCCGCTCTCGGTCTACGGGCCGGTCCAGCGGTGGCTCGCGACGGTGCAGGGGCTGCGAGGCGCGGGCTGGCCGGTGCAGGGCGGGCGGTCACGGTGGCGGCTCGGCGAGCTCTCGCTGCCCTGGGCCGCGGTCGCCCCCCGCGACTGACCCTGGACGGGTCTGCTCAGACGCGGGCCAGTCGGGCGCGGGCCTCGTCGTGGTCCAGTCCGGTGGCCATCAGGAGGTCGACGAGCAGCGGGCGCAGCATCAGCACGATCATCGCCTCGGTCACGGGCGCGCCGGGCAGCACGACCGTCGGGTCGAGTCGACGGGCGACGGCCGACAGGGCCTCACGGGCGACGGGCCGCTGCTCGACGTCGTGCACCGACCGGCCGAGCACGGCGACCGCACGCGAGGTCGACTCGAGCAGGTCGGCCAGAGCCGACCGGTCGACACCGTCGCCGAGCTGCGTGTCGAGCCGCCGGGCGACCACCCGCAGGTTGCGCACGGCGAGGTCGACGTAGCGCCGCACCGTCGCCTGCTGCCGCAGGTCGGGCAGCCGAGACCGCAGGAACGGCGACAGCCGGGCGATCGACTCGGCGGACTCGAGGGTGGACGACCAGTCGTCGAGCACCGGCTGCGTGGACCGCAGGCGCTCGAGGGCGTCGTCGGCCCGTGGGGCGTCGTCGGTGCGGAGGGCGCCGACCAGCGCCGCGAAGGCCCGGTCGACCTCGTCGAACAGGCGCCGGGCGTCGTGACGGGCCAGGCCGACCGGGTCACGGGGCACGATCGCCGTGACGAGCAACGCCACCGCTCCCCCGACGGCGCCGTCGATGCTGCGCACGAACGCCCCGCCGTCGGGGTCGGGCAGCAGCATGACGAGCATGGACTGGGTCGCGGCAGCCGCGGCGAAGGCGCTGCTCGACGAGAAGAACCGCGCGACCAGCAGCGTCACGAACAGCACGAGGGCGATCTGCCACAGCCCCTTGCCCACCACCATGAGCAGCACCTCGCTGAGCGCGATGCCGATCAGCACGCCGACGGCGTTCTCGAGCACCCGTCGCGGGCGGGCGTCGCGGGCCAGGCCGAGGGACGAGATCGTGATCGTGACGGCCAGCAGGGGGATCGCGTGCCCGAGCCCGTAGTGCGTGATGGCGTAGGCCCCGGCCACGGCGAGCACGATCTGTACGATCGCCGGACCGGACGCGATCGTGCGCGCCGTCGCGTCGCGCACGTCGAAGGACGAGGAGGCGCGGTGCCAGCCGCGTCGCAGCCCGCCGCCGCGCGTCGGCCCGGTCACGACCGGGCCCGGGTGCACTGCCTCACCGGGCCGTCAGCGGCGGACGGCGCCGAGGCGCGGCAACCGGGGAACACCCGCGGCGGCACCGGCCGAGGCGGGCACGACGATCTCTTGCGCGGCCGCGATCACCAGGCCGTCGACGACGACGGCCAGCGGGGCGGACTCGTCGGTGCCGCGCTTCACGAGCGCGAGGGCGACCGGGCCGAGCTCGTGGTGCAGGGCGACGCTCGTGACGTGACCGACCGACCTGGGTGCGGTCGCCTCGGGGACGGGCACCGCGCCTCCTGCGGTGTCGGCCTCGTCGGGGGCGCTGCCCGCGACCGGGGCCAGCACGACCTCGGCACCGCGCTCGGGCAGCACGCCGTCGCTGCCGTCCAGGTGGAGCATGACGAGCCGCCGCGGCGGGTGGCCGATGTTGTGCACCTTGGCGACGGTCTCTTGACCGCGGTAGCAGCCCTTGGTGAGGTGCACGGCGCTGCGCATCCAGTCGAGCTCGTGCGGGATGGTGCGCTCGTCGACCTCGGTCGAGAGGCGGGGGCGCCCGGCCTCGATGCGCAGGGCCCCCCGGGCGGGGGTGCCCGCCACCGCGCGCCCCCCGGCCGGGGGGGCCGCGCGGGCGCCGAGGGCGGGGGGTCGGACGAGGCTCTCGCGGTAGGTCCAGTCGTGGCCCGGGTGACGGTCGGAGTCGGCGTAGCTGTGGCCGCCGGCGGTCACCTCGTGCCAGGGGTCGACCCAGACGAGCGCCGTGTCGTGCGACGTCATGACCGGGACGAGGGGGTCGGCGCCGTCGCCACCACCGAGCAGATCGTGCATCGAGCCGATGGTCGCGACGTCACCCGTGCGGTCGGCGACCTCGACGCGCAGCATGAAGCGCATCCGGTCGAGCCATGTGCCGAGGGGCTCGACCTCGGAGCGGTCGACGAGCAGCCAGGTGGTCTCACCGTCGTCGAGGACGCGGGCGGCGTGCTCGAGGCGACCGTTGGCGTCGAGCAACAGGGTCTCGGTCGAGACTCCCGGCGCGAGACCGACGAGGGCCTGGCTCGTCAGCGAGTTGAGCCAGCTCAGCCGGTCGGGCCCCGTCACGGTCAGCACGCCGCGGTCGGACAGGTCGACGACCGCCGCCCCCCGGGCGAGCAGGCGCTGTTCGCCGAGCGGGTTGCCGTAGTGCGCCGCGACGCCCGAACCGTCGTCGACGAAACCGTCGCGCGACGAGAACGGCGAGACCACGGAGCCCGTGGTCTCGAGGGTCGGGTCGCCGGCGTCAGTCAACGCGCGCCAGCTGCCCGGATGCGTGCGAACGCAGCTCTTGGCCGAGGGCCGCGATGTCCCACGCCCAGAAGAGCTTGCCCTCGACGAGGCCGTACATGCGGGTGGCCGCCGAGTACTCTTTCGCGTTGCTCGACCGGACGACGGCATCGGTGGCGAGGTCGATGCGCGGGCCCTTGACCCGGCCGAGGTAGAGCTCGTTGACGCCGGTCGGGTGGGCGACCTGCACCTCGAGGCCGAAGCCGTCGTCGGGCGTGCGCAGGATCTCGACCGCGCGGGCCGAGGTGAACGGTTGGACGCCGACACCGGGCAGCATGCCCGGGCCGCGGTCACCCGGCTCGGCCGGACGTTCGAGGCGCCAGTAACCGGTCTCGCTCGTCAGAGGCGTGTGCTCGTCGTCGAGCAGCCAGGTGAACGAGCTGTAGTTGAGGAACGGCAGGCCGTCGTGGCTGAAGCTGATGCGCTGGCCGAACTCGTGGGTGCGACGTTCGGTGCCCGGCTCGGAGTCGGGGTCGCCCTCGCCGATCTTGTAGTCGACGACGCCGGTGCCCTGCCAGACGCCGATCAACCACGAGAGGGGGACGAGCTCGGACGGCAGGTCGGTGGGGATGTCGATCATGGAGCGGTCAGCGCTGACCCTTGAACAACTTCAGCAGGACGACGACCGAGACGAAGCCGATGGCGAGGGTGGCGAGGCCGAGGAGCCCGATGTAGAACACCTCGAGTGCGAGCAGGGAATCCATGTCGTCGAGCCTACCCGGCGACCACCGACGTGCCCAGTCCTTCGGGGCGACCGTTCAGACGAGCCGAGGGGCCGGTGGTCACACGAGGGCGAAGACGCCCGTCACGACGGCCAGGATCACCAGGCTGCCGCAGGTGCTGAGCATCGTGCGCGAGACCAGGCCGTCCTTCTGGCTCGTGGCGAGCTGCAGCACGAAGGTGAGCACGATGGCCCCGCCGAGGGCGAGGACGACGTGGTCCCAGTACTCGGAGGCGGGCGACCGCAGGCCGATCAGCACGGCCACGACGAGCGTCGCGGCCCAGACCGGGACGACCGTGATCGGCTTGAGCCGTGCCGTCGTCGCGTCGACGTCTCGTTCGCCTGCCTGCACCGTTCGTCCCTCGTTCGTGTCCGCCGTTCTGCCGACCTGCCCTAGCATCGGATGGTCGGAGTGGCGGGGTCTCATGTTTTAGACTGCTCGACAGTACATTCACTGGAGGTCGTGTGGCGCAGCTCTTGGTACTGACCTCCGCGGGCGGCCCCGACGTCCTGCCGTCGCTCGCTCTTCTCAGCCACCGTACCCGGCAGATCCCGGCCGAACCCGCGCAACTGGTGAACGCGCCCTCGAGCGACCTGATCTTCGTCGACGCCCGCGCCGACCTCGCGAGCGCCAAGTCGCTGTGCAAGATCCTGCGCACCACCGGCGTCACGGTGCCGCTCGTCCTGGTGCTCACCGAGGGCGGGCTGACGGCCGTCAACAGCGAGTGGGGCGTCGACGACGTCATCCTCGAGACCGCCGGTCCCGCCGAGATCGACGCCCGCATCCGCCTGGTCACGGGTCGTCTCGCGCAGTCGCAGAACGGCTCGAAGATCCACGCCTCGGGTGTCGTCATCGACGAGGCCAGCTCCTCGGCCAAGGGGCACGGCCGCCCCCTCGACCTCACCTTCAAGGAGTTCGAGCTGCTGCGCTTCTTCGCCACGCATCCGTCCCGCGTCTTCACGCGCGAGCAGCTGCTCAGCGAAGTCTGGGGCTACGACTACTTCGGCGGCACGCGCACGGTCGACGTGCACGTGCGGCGCCTCCGGGCCAAGCTCGGCGACCTCGAGTCGCTGATCGGCACCGTGCGCAACGTGGGCTACCGGTTCAACGTCTACGACGACGACGCCCAGGCGGTCGTCACGTGAGCACGGTGGCGTGGTGACGGGCGCGGACGACGCGACCCGCGCCTCCTTCGTGCCCACGCTCGCCCGCGCGGCCACCGAGGCCGACGGCAGCCCGCCGTTCTCCGACCAGACGCTGGTCGACGTCCGGTCGGGCGCGGCGACCGTGATCGGTGATCAGCACGCCGCGGCGGGGCTGCGCGACGGTGAGGCCGAACTTGTCGTGCACCCCGACGACCGCCGACAAGGGCGCGGTGCCGAGCTGCTGCAGCGACTCGTCGACGAGACCGAGGGTCCGCTGCTGCTCTGGGCCCACGGCGACCACCCGGGCTCGCGCGTGCTCGCGGCGCGCTTCGGCCGCGCCGAGACGCGTCGCCGGCTGCAACAGCGGGCCGACGTCCCCGACGAGCCCCGCGCCCCCCGCCTGCGTGACGGCGACCGGGTCGCCCCGTTCCGCCCGGGCGTCGACGACCGGGCCTGGCTCGACCTCACCGCCCGGGCGTTCGCCGACCACCCCGCGCAGGGCTCGCTCGTCCCGGCCGACCTCGACGCCCGGAAGGCCGAGCCGTGGTTCGACGCCGGCGACTTCGTCCTGCTCTGGCGCGGCGACGAGCTGCTCGCCTTCTGCTGGCTGAAGCTCGACGAAGGTCAGCCCGGAGAGTTCTACGCGGTCGGCGTCGCGCCCGACCACCAGGGCGAAGGGCGCGGCGGCGCGGTGGTCGACGCCGGGTTCGCCCGCCTCACCGAGCGCGGGGCCGGCACCGCGGCACTGTACGTCGAAGGGGACAACACCGCTGCCCTCCGGCTCTACGCGGCTCGCGGGTTCACGGACCACGCGGTCGACGTCCAGTACACGCTCACGCGCTGACCGCTGCCCCTGGACGCCCCGTTCTCGATCGGGGGGTGCGCGCCGATCCGGGCCACCGATATGCTGCGGGTCGGATGACAGCGATCGAGGGGGCATCATGACCGATCAGACCAGACCGAGCGGCGACGACCGGGGGCACGACGGGCCGCCGCCCGAGGGGCAGCAGCACGGGGGGCAGCAGCACGAGGGGCAGCAGACCCAGGGGCACGAACCGCCGGCCGCGTTCCCGTACCAGGGCCTGCCGTACGGGCAACAGCCCGAGGGGCAGGCGCAGCAGCCGTCCGGCTACGGGCACCAGCTCTACGGTTCGGCACCGCAACCGGGCGACCACGGACAGCCGCAGGGTGCGAACGAGCAACCGTACGGTGCGAACGGGCAGCCGCAGGGTGCGTACGACCCATCTCACGGTGCGTACGGGCAGCCGCAGGGTGCGTACGAGCAACCCTACGGTGCCTCCGGGCACCCGCAGGAGGCGCCCGGGCAGGATGCCTACGGCCAGCCGACCCAGCAGTTCGCGTACGCGCAGGCTCCGACGCCCCCGGCACCGAGGACGCCCGAGCAGGCCGCGCGGCGTCGGCGACTGCTGATCGGCCTCATCGGTGGAGCAGCCCTGCTGCTCGTGCTGGTCGTGGCGGGTGCCGTGACGTTCGCGACGATGAGCGCCTCCCACCGGCCCGAGGCGACCGTCCGCGACTACCTGGGCGCGGTCCAGGCCGGAGAGGTCGAACGTGCCCTGGCCCTCGACGGCACTGAGGTCGCCGAGGGCGACGTCCTGCTGACCGACGACGCCTACGCCGCAGCCGACGACCAGGTCGACGGATTCCAGCTGGGCGCCGTCTCGACCGACGGAGACGACGCGCAGGTCGAGGCCGTCGTGCACCGCGCCGACGGGTCGACCCACGCGCAGGACTTCACGCTCGTGCGCGACGGGCGCGATCTGCTGTTCTTCGACCGCTGGGCGCTCCAGCCGGTCGACCTCGGCACGGTCTCGGTGCAGGTCGCCGGCCCGGCGTCGGCCGAGATCGCCGTCGACGGCACGCCCGTCACACGGGGGGCCGACGGCTCGGTGAGCCTCAAGGCCTTCCCCGGCAGCTACGAGGTCGCCCTCGCCGCCGAGAACGAGTCGTACTCCGCCACCGCCGCCACGGCCGCGGTCGAGGGTCCCGACGTCGCCGCCCCGCCGACCCCGCTCACCACCCCCCTCACCCCGGCGGGCACCACGGCGGCGACCGCGGCCGTCGACGCCTGGGTCGCGGGCTGCATCGCCTCGACCGACCTGCGTCCGGAGGGCTGCAGCTTCGGCCTGTACGACACGGAGTCGGGCCGGTACACGCTGTCCGGCCAGAAGTGGACCCTCGAGTCCGCGCCGCAGTTCACCGTCGGCGACTGGCAGGACGGCGGCTGGACGGTCAGCACGACGACACCGGGCTCGGCCTCCTTCACCGCCCAGGGGGTCGACGCCGCGGGCAACAGCGGCGTCTACGGCTCGCTCGCACCGGTGCCGGTGCGGGTGGGCGGCCTGATCAGCGACGTGACCGCCGACGGCGCCACGTTCACCTCGAGCGTCGCCACGCCGCTCACCTGACCCGAGGGGTACAACCGGGGTACACGAACGGCTCGGCGGGGCCCACTCCAGGGGGCCGAGCGGATCTGCCATCGCGCTCACAGCACCGTGGAGTGGATTGAGGCACCGCGTACGGCACGCATCCCATCGTCAGGAGAACACCATGAACCCCGTCAAGTTCCTTTCCGACCTCGGCCTCCAGAGCAAGCACGCCTACTGGGGAGGTTTCGCCTCCATCGTCATCGCCCTCGTGGCCTGGATCGCCTCGCAGGGGAAGGACTCGTCCGACAAGGCGCAGTCCGACCGCTGGGGCATCTTCATCGGCCACTGGGCGCCGACTTTCTTCGCCCTGGGCCTCGCCTTGAAGAACGAAGAGAAGTAGGCACGACAGCACGAGCACGACGAAGCCCCCGCCGAACCGGCGGGGGCTTCGTCGTGCGCGGGATGCGGCGGCGGTCGGCCGAGTGCACCTCAGAGCAGGGCGGGCGCACCGCCCAGCGCGAACGGTGACAGCAGGCCGGTGATCTCCTTGAGCGGCGGCCGCGCGTACTCGCCGCGCTTGCCGGTGACGAGCCCCAGACGCACGAGCGACTCGGCGAAGACCGTCGCGGCGGCGACCCCGTCGACGACGGGAGCGCCGATCTCGTCCGAGATCGACCGACAGAGGTCGGTCATCCCGGCACAGCCGAGCAGGACCGCGTCGGCCCCCGACGCCAGCACCTCGTGACACTCGTCGACGATCAGGGCGCGCGCGCCCGACGAGGGGTCGTCGAGTCCCAGCACCGACACCTCGCACGCCCGGACCTCGACGCACCGGTCGGCGAAGCCGTACCGCTGCACCAGTTCGCGGGACCGCCCGACGGTGCGCCCGAGCGTGGTCACGATGCCGAAGCCGCGCCCGACCATCGAGGCCGCGTGCATGCCGGCCTCGGCGATGCCCAGCACCGGACCGGTCGCCAGCTCGCGGGCGGCGTCCAACCCCGGGTCGCCGAAGCAGGCGACCACGTGGGCGTCGACGCCGTCGCGTTCTCCGTCGCGGACAAGCTCGAGGACACCGGGTACCGCCAGCGCCTCCTCGTAATGGCTCTCGATCGACACGGGACCCATCGACGGACCGAGCGCCTCGACGCGGGTGCCCGGCCCGACGACGGCGGCCGCGGTGCGGCCGATCGCGGCGGTCATGGCCTGTGTGGTGTTGGGGTTGATCAGACGGAGCCTCATGCGACCCGCCCCTCGGCCGGACTCGCGACGGTCCCGTCGTCGACCGTGGGGTCGTCGGCGTCGAGTCGGGGCATGCGGGGCCGACGCTTCTCGAGGGCCCAGAACAGCACGAGACCGAGGCCGCAGCCGACGAACCAGCTGTAGTTGCCGATCCAGGTGAGCGAGGGGCCACCGGCGTCCACGACCCAGCCGGGCACGAGTGCCGACGCGACCGAGACGGTGCCCGCGAGCACGAGGGTCCAGACGGCGTTGGGGTTGAACCCGCCCCGGTACCAGTAGCGACCCGAGGGCGACATCGTGAACATGTCCTCGACGGCGACGCGCTGACGGGCGACGAGGTAGTAGCCGGCGATCAACATGCCGAACAGCGGCCCGATCAGCGCCCCCAGCACGCCGAGCGTGTACTGGATCGCCTCGGCGTTGCCGTACCAGTTCCAGGGGGTGAGCAGCACGGAACCGACGGCGGCGATCATGCCGCCGAGTCGCCAGCTGATCTTCCTCGGCGCGACGTTCGAGAAGTCGAAGGCCGGGGCGATGAAGTTGGCGACGATGTTGATGCCGACGGTCGCGGTGACGAAGGTGAGACCGCCGAGCAGGACCACGAAGGGCGTGCCGATGGCGTCCACGGTCTCGATCGGGTCGGTGATGAGCCGCCCGAACACCGGCACCGTCGCCGAGGCGCACAGCACGGTGAGGATCGAGAAGAAGAGGAAGTTCACCGGCAACCCGAGGACGTTGCCCCGCTTCACCGCCGCGAAGCTCTTGCCGTACCGCGAGAAGTCGCCGAAGTTCAGGACGGGCCCCGAGAAGTAGCTGACGACGATGGCGACGGCCGACGCCATGACCGGCAGCGACGCGGCGAACGACAGCGGCTCGCCCACCGAGAGGTCGAGGTCGATCGCGCTCCAGCCCGCCTGCGAGACGAGGTAGACCGCGAGGGCGATCATCAGCACGTAGACGGCGGGACCGGCGAAGTCGATGAACCGACGGATGGTCTCCATGCCGCGCCAGAACAGGGCCGCCTGGGCGAACCAGAGGATGCCGTACGAGATCCAGCCCAGGGCGCTGAGGCCCAGGAAGGACGGCTCGAGCAACGAGGCCGTCGACGGGACGAACTTGAGGAAGACGATGTTGAGCGACTCCGCGGCCAGGTAGGTCTGCACGCCGTACCAGGCCGTCGCGATGAGGCCCCGGATGATCGCCGGGACGTTCGCCCCCAGCACGCCGAAGACGGCGCGGTTGATGACCGGGTAGGGAACGCCCGTGCGCTGGCTGGGCTTGGCGACGAGGTTCGCGAAGACGTTGACGATCACGATGCCGACCACGAGCGACACGAGCACCTGCCAGCTCGCGATGCCGAGGGCGAAGAGGCTGCCTGCGGTCACGTAACCGCCGACCGAGTGCACGTCCGACATCCAGAAGGCGAAGATGTTGTAGCTCGACCAGGTCTGTCTCCCCAGCGGAGCGAGGTCGTCGTTCGTCAGCCGGGGGTCCCGGGCGCCCTCGACCCGAGCGGCCGCGACGGACGTCAGCGGGGCGGGTGAGCCGGCGGCTCCGACGGCGGGCGGGGCCGGGTCGGCCGGGGGTCGGGCGATGTCTGTGGTCACGGCGTGCCTCCAGGCGGCGTTGTAGTCTGACGATCGGCGGGACGGGTCGATCGTGAATCTATGGCTTCACGGATTCGGCCTGATGTCGGCCGTGTTACGGGTTCGTGACAGCGGTTGCTTCACGGAACCGCGCCCGCCCGACCGACCACCCGTCCCCGCCCCAGGAGGGTCATGCCCGACGACCCCGACGCGCCCACGCCGGCGATCGGCGATCTCGACGCCGCCGCCCTCGGTGCCCGCCTGCGCCACCTCCGCGCCGCGGCGGGTCTCTCGCTCAGCGCCCTCGCCCGGGCCCTCGACATCTCGCCCAGCGCGGTCTCGCAGATCGAGCGCGGTGTCCGGCGCCCCTCGGTCAGCCGGCTGATCGCCATCGTCCAGGTGCTCGGGGTGCCGCTCGCCGACGTCTTCGACGACCGCGCCGAGCCCGCCACCCGCCGCACGGCCCCGTCCGACCGCGGGGACGCCGCCACGGGCGGCTACGTCCTGGCCCGAGGAGGCGCGGCGCAGCCGGTCCTGCTGGGCGGCGGAGTGGTCTTCCGTCGCCTCTCGCCCGCCCATCTCTCCGGCGTGGACTTCTTCGAGTCGACCTACCCGCCGGGAGCCCTCGCCACCGAGGTCGCCGCCCTCATCACCCACGAGGGCTACGAGGTCGGCACGGTCACCTCGGGAGAGCTGACCATCGACTTCCCCGACGAGACCGTCACGATGCGGGCCGGCGACTCGATCACCTTCCCGTGCGACCTGCCGCACCGGTTGAGCAACGGCAGCGGGGTCGACGCGGTCGCCACGTGGCTGATCGTGCACTGAACCGGCGCGACCGGGCCAGCCCGCGCCTCCTCCCCCGGCCGTCGGGTGCCCACACGTCATCTCGCGTTTACCCGGGACGACGCTCCGAGGCGGTCGGGGGTGGCACGATGGTGCGATGGACAGCAGCGAACCCCGCGTCGACGGTGCCGGCGTCACCCCCGACTTCCTCGACGACTTCGACGAGATCGTCAGCTTCGAGGACGGCACCCTGCCCGCCGAGCGCTACCTCGACCGCGAGCTGAGCTGGCTGGCGTTCAACCAGCGCGTGCTCGAACTCGCGGAGGACCCGACCACGCCGCTGCTCGAACGAGCGAACTTCCTGGCGATCTTCGCGAGCAACCTCGACGAGTTCTTCATGGTGCGCGTCGCCGGCCTGAAGCGCCGCATCGCGACGGGCCTCGCCGTGCCGACCAACGTGGGGCGCGGGCCGAACGAGGTGTTGGCCGACATCAACAAGAAGGCCCACGAGCTGCAAGAACGTCACGCCCGGGCGTTCCTCGACCTGGTCAAGCCCGACCTCGACGACGCGGGCATCCACATCGAGAACTGGTCCGACCTCGAAGAGGCCGACCGGGTGCGCATGCGCGAGATCTTCGCCGAGCAGATCTTCCCGGTGCTCATGCCGCTCGCGGTCGACCCGGCCCACCCCTTCCCCTACATCTCGGGGCTGTCGCTGAACCTGTCCGTCCGCGTCCGCAACCCCAAGACGATGCGTCAGGAGTTCGCGCGCCTCAAGGTGCCGCAGATGCTGCCGCGCTTCGTGCAGCTGCCCGACAACGACAGCGGGCGCGTGCGGTTCATCCCCCTCGAGGACCTCATCGCGAACCACCTGCAAGACCTCTTCCCCGGCATGGAGGTCGTCGAGCACCACGTGTTCCGCGTCACCCGCAACGAGGACGTCGAGGTCGACGAGGACGAGTCCGAGAACCTCATCCAGGCCCTCGAGCGCGAGCTGCTGCGCCGTCGGTTCGGTCCGCCGATCCGCCTCGAGATCACCGACGACATGGACCCGGTCACCCTCGAGCTGCTCGTGCGCGAACTCGACGTGACCGACCAGGAGGTCTACAAGCTGCCGGCCCCGCTCGACCTGGCCGGCCTGTTCGAGATCACCAAGATGGCGCGGGCCGACCTCAAGTACCCCAAGCACCTGCCGACCACGGCCGTCCAGCTGCAGCAGACCGAGCCGAACATGAAGCCCGACATGTTCGCCAGCATCGCGCGGCAGGACATCCTCGTGCACCACCCGTACGAGTCGTTCGCGACCAGCGTGCAGGCGTTCCTCGAACAGGCCGCGGCCGACCCCAACGTGCTGGCCATCAAGCAGACGCTCTACCGCACGAGCGGCGACAGCCCGATCATCGAGGCCCTCATCGACGCCGCCGAGGCGGGCAAGCAGGTCCTCGCGCTCGTCGAGGTCAAGGCGCGTTTCGACGAACAGAACAACATCACCTGGGCCCGCAAGCTCGAGAAGGCCGGCGTGCACGTCGTCTACGGCCTCGTCGGGCTCAAGACCCACTGCAAGCTCGCCCTGGTCATCCGCCAGGAGAAGGGCACGCTGAAGCACTACACGCACATCGGCACCGGCAACTACAACCCGAAGACCAGCCGCATCTACGAAGACATGGGTCTCTTCACCGCCGACGACCAGGTCGGCAAAGACCTGACGCGCCTGTTCAACGAACTCTCGGGCTATGCGATCGAGAAGAAGTTCAAACGACTGCTCGTGGCTCCCCGCTACCTCCGTCGCGGTCTGCTCAAGCAGATCCAGAACGAGATCGAGAACGCCCAGGCCGGGCGCCCCGCGGGCATCCGCATCAAGATCAACTCGATCGTCGACGAGCAGATCATCGACGCCCTCTACAAGGCGAGCCAGGCCGGGGTGCCCGTCGACGTCTGGGTGCGCGGCATCTGCACGATCAAGCCGGGTGAGCCGGGGCTCAGCGACAACATCCGCGTGCGGTCGATCCTCGGGCGGTACCTCGAGCACAGCCGTCTGTTCTGGTTCGCCAACGACGGTGACCCGCAGGTCTTCATCGGGAGCGCCGACATGATGCACCGCAACCTCGACCGTCGCATCGAGGCCCTGGTGCGCCTGACGCAGGCCGACCACCTCGCCGAGGTGGCCGACCTGTTCGAGCAGGCCATGTCGGACGAGACCGCCTCCTGGTGGCTCGAGGCCGACGGCACCTGGACCCGCCACGCCCGTGACGCCGAGGGCCGGCCGCTGACCGATCTGCAGAACGCCCAGATGAAGGCCATCACGCAGCGGAAGCGCTCCAAGCGATGACCGTCACCTCGACGACCGTCGTCGCCGCGGGCGCCGTCTGCTGGCGTCTGGTCGACGGCAAGGTCCGGGTGCTGCTGATCCATCGCGACCACCACGGCGACGTCTCGCTGCCCAAGGGCAAGGTCGACCCGGGTGAGTCGACGCCCCAGACGGCCGTTCGAGAGATCCACGAAGAGACCGGCTACCGCGTCACGCTGGGCGCCCCGCTCGGCACGGCCGAGTACCTGCTGCCCGGCGGTCGCGACAAGGTCGTGCACTACTGGTCCGCCGAGGTGACCGACGAGTCCGTCGCCCAGGCCGGGGCGTTCACGCCCAACCACGAGGTCGCGGCCATCGAATGGGTCGGCATCGACAAGGCGAAGGCGATGCTGACCTACGCCCGCGACGCCGACGTGCTCCAGCGCTTCGCCGACCGGGTGACGACGGGCAGGGCTCGCACCTTCCCGATCGTGGCCCTCCGTCACGCCAAGACGACGTCGCCGTCCGACTGGCACGGCTCGGACGCCACGCGCCCGCTTCTGCCCCAGGGCCGCCGCCAGGCGAAGTCGGTCGCACCGGTCATCGCGGCCTGGGCCCCGACGCGCATCGTCAGCAGCACGGCGGCGCGCTGCCTGGCCACGCTCGAGCCCTTGTCCGAGCTGACCCGGGTCGGCGTCCGACAGACCGACGCGATCAGCCAGGACGCCTTCGAGCAAGGCACGGACGACGTCGCCGGGGTGGTCAAGAAGCGACTGAAGAAGAAGGTCGCGGCCGTCATCTGCAGCCACGGCCCCGTGCTGCCCGAGGTCATCCGGCAGATCTCGCTGGGCACCAAGGGGGGCGACCGCATCGACCTGCGCCGTGCCTCGTCGCTCGGCACGGCCGAGTTCACGGTGCTGCACGTCTCGGTCGACGACACGGCGCTCGTCGCGATCGAGACGCACGGCCCGGCCGCCTGACCCGCGCCTCCTCGGCTCCCCACGGCATCGAGAGGGTCGGCCCCCGCCTGCGACGGGCGGGGGCCGACCTCTGTCGGGACGCGCTCGTCCCGGCCGATGTTCCCCCCTCGTTCACCTTCCGTTCACCGGGGCAGGCGACCGTGGTTAACCCGTCGCCGTAGCGTCTCGCACGGGTCGGCACCTGGCCCACAGCACCCAGCCATCACATCCCGAAAAGGACCCCCCTGTGAACTTCAAGCGCACCGGCAGCATCGTCGCGATCGCCGCGGTCGGAACCATGCTCCTCGCGTCCTGCGCCAGCAACGAAGGCGGCGCCTCGCCCTCGGGCGACGCATCGGCCAGCGACCTCTCCGGCTCCATCTCGGGCATCGGCGCCTCGTCGCAGCAGGCTGCGCAAGAAGCCTGGGTCGCGGGCTTCCAGACCGCCAACCCCGACGTCACCATCAACTACGACCCGCAGGGCTCGGGCGGTGGACGCGAGAGCTTCATCTCGGGGGCCGCGGACTTCGCCGGTTCCGACCGCGCGTTCAAGACCGACGAGATCTCGTCGAGCACCTTCGCCGGCTGCACGCCCGACACCGGCATCGTCGAGCTGCCCGCGTACGTCTCGCCCATCGCGGTCGTCTTCAACCTCGACGGCGTGAAAGAGCTGAACCTCACGCCCGCCACCCTCGCCGGCATCTTCAGCGGCAAGATCACCACCTGGGACGCCGCCGAGATCAAGGCCGACAACCCCGACGCCGACCTGCCCAGCACGGGAATCACCGCCGTCCACCGCTCGGACGACTCGGGCACCACCGAGAACTTCACCGACTACCTCCACGCCACGGCGGCCGACACCTGGACCGAAGAGGCCGACGGCACCTGGCCGACCGCGTTCGGCGGCGAGGGTGCCTCGGGCACCACCGGCGTGATCGACGCCGTCACCAACGGCACCGGCACCATCGGCTACGCCGACGCCTCGCGCGCCGGTGACCTCGGTGTCGCCAAGGTCAAGGTCGGCGACGACTTCGTCGGCTACTCGGCCGAGGCCGCTGCCGCCATCGTCGACGAGTCGCCCGAAGAAGAGGGTCGCACCGAGGGTGACATCGCCATCGAGCTCGACCGCACCTCGACCGCCGCGGGCGTCTACCCGATCGTCCTGGTCAGCTACCTGAGCGCGTGCGAGTCCTACGAGGACGCCGCCAAGGGCGAGCTCGTCAAGGCGTACCTCTCGTACGTCACCAGCGAAGACGGCCAGAAGGTCGCGGCCGACGCCGCCGGCTCGGCCCCGATCTCGAGCACCCTCTCGGGTCAGGTCGCCGACGCCATCGCACTGATCAAGTAACACGGCACCACCCCGGGGGCCCGGGAACGCACCGCGTGCGTTCCCGGGCCATCGGCCTGACAGGCACCACGCACCACGCACCACGCACCACCCCCGAACCCCACCCGAGCCTCCGGAGGACCCCGTCCGATGACCGCCCCCGCCACGACCTCGGCCCCCGCCGTCGTCCCGAAGCCCAAGCGACGTCCTGCCGACCGGATCTTCTCGGGCAGCACGGTCGTCGCCGGTGGTCTCATCCTCGCGATCCTCGCGGCCGTCGCGCTCTTCCTCATCGTGCAGAGCATCCCGGCCCTCACCGCGGCTCCCGAGGACGTCTCGCTCTCGGGTTACCCCGGATCGTTCTGGGAGTACGTCGGACCGCTGGCGTTCGGCACGGTCTACGCCGCCGCCCTCGCCCTCCTGATGGCCCTCCCCGTCGCGATCGGCATCGCCCTCTTCATCTCGCACTACGCGCCCCGCAAGCTCGCCCAGGGACTCGGCTACGTGATCGACCTCCTGGCCGCCGTGCCGTCGGTCGTCTTCGGCCTCTGGGGCAGCATCGTGCTCGCCCCCGCGATCCAGCCCTTCTACGACTGGCTGGTCAGCACGTTCGGCTGGTTCCCGCTCTTCGCCGGCCCCGTCTCGGGCACGGGTCGCACCCTGCTGACCGCCTCGATCGTGCTCGCCGTGATGATCCTGCCGATCATCACCGCCCTGAGCCGCGAGGTCTTCCTCCAGACGCCGGTGCTGCACGAAGAGGCCGCCCTGGCCCTCGGCGCCACCCGCTGGGAGATGATCCAGATCGCCGTGCTGCCCTTCGGCCGCCCCGGTGTCATCTCGTCCGCGATGCTGGGCCTGGGTCGCGCTCTCGGCGAGACCATGGCGGTGGCCCTCGTGCTCTCGCCGGCACTCGTCATCAACCCCGCGATCCTGACCTCGACGAACTCCTCGACCATCGCGGCCAACATCGCCCTGCGGTTCCCCGAGGCGCACGACATCGGCATCAACACCCTCATCGCGACCGGCCTCGTGCTGTTCGTCATCACCCTGATCGTGAACTCGATCGCCCGTTACGTCATCAACCGCCGCAAGGCCTTCTCGGGAGCGAACTGATGGCCACCACCACCGCCGGCGTGCGCCGGTCCAGCCCCTCCGTCAACGCCCTCACGACGGGCCGTCTGCCCAAGGCCGCTCCGCTGGTCATCCTGCTCGGCAGCTGGGTCGTCATGGGAGTCGTCTTCGCGCTGCTGAACGCGGCCGGCGTCACCGAGTCGTTCAACTGGGTCGGGGCGATCATCCTCGGCACCGTGCTCTACGCCGTGCTCGTCTTCGTCGTCGCGATGCAGATCGAGGGCATCCGCCGCGCGAAGGACCGCGTCGTCACGACCGCCGTCAGTGCCGCCTTCATCATCGCGCTGGTCCCGCTGGTCTCCCTGCTCTTCACGGTCGTGACGTCGGGCTCCAACCGGTTCGACGCCGACTTCTTCGCGATGTCGATGCGCAACGTCGTCGGAGCTGGCGGCGGTGGTCTGCACGCCATCACCGGCACCCTGCTGATCACGGCCCTGGCCGCGGTCATCTCGGTGCCGATCGGCCTGCTGACCGCCATCTACCTCGTCGAGTACGGCCAGGGCCGTCTGGCCCGCGCGATCACGTTCTTCGTCGACGTCATGACGGGCATCCCGTCGATCGTCGCCGGCCTCTTCGCCTACGCCCTCTTCGTCATCTTCTTCGGCGAAGGCGTGCGCATGGGCGCCGCAGGCTCCGTGGCACTGGCCGTGCTGATGATCCCCGTCGTCGTGCGCAGCACCGAGGAGATGCTGAAGCTCGTGCCGAACGAGTTGCGCGAGGCCGCCTACGCCCTCGGCGTGCCGAAGTGGCTGACCATCGTGAAGGTGGTCATCCCCACCTCGGTCGCCGGCATCACGACCGGCGTCATGCTGGCCATCGCGCGCATCATCGGTGAGACCGCTCCGCTGCTGATCACGGCGGGCTTCACCGCCAGCATGAACTACAACCTCTTCGACGGCCGCATGCAGTCGCTGCCGGTGTTCGCCTACAGCTCGTACGTCAGCCAGGGCACCGACGCGGCGGCCTTCATCGACCGGGCCTGGACCTCCGCCCTCACCCTGATCCTCATGGTGATGGCGCTCAACCTCTTGGCCCGCCTGATCGCCCGCGTCTTCGCCCCCAAGCTCGGCCGCTGACCCGGCCGCTCCGACCCACACCCCGTCCCGGCTCCCGCCCGGCTCCCACCCCGAAGGAATCACCGTGTCCAAGCGCATCGAGGTCAACGACCTCAACGTCTACTACGGCAAGTTCAAGGCCGTCGAAGACGTCAACATCACCATCGAGCCCCGCACGGTCACCGCGTTCATCGGCCCGTCCGGTTGCGGCAAGTCGACCTTCCTCCGCACGCTCAACCGCATGCACGAGGTCATCCCCGGTGCCTACGTCGAGGGCGAGGTGCTGATCGACGGCAACGACCTGTACAGCCCCGGCGTCGACCCCGTGCTCGTCCGCCGTCAGGTCGGCATGGTGTTCCAGCGCCCCAACCCGTTCCCGACGATGAGCATCCGCGACAACGTGCTCGCGGGCGTCAAGCTCAACAACCGCCGCATGTCGAAGAGCGACCAGGACGGCCTCGTCGAGTCGTCGCTGCAGGGCGCGAACCTCTGGAACGAGGTCAAGGACCGCCTCGACAAGCCCGGTTCGGGCCTCTCGGGCGGTCAGCAGCAGCGTCTCTGCATCGCGCGGGCCATCGCGGTCTCCCCCGACGTCGTGCTGATGGACGAGCCCTGCTCGGCCCTCGACCCGATCTCGACGCTCGCCATCGAGGACCTCATCGAGGAGCTCAAGCAGCAGTACACGATCGTCATCGTGACCCACAACATGCAGCAGGCCAGCCGCGTCAGCGACAAGACGGCGTTCTTCAACATCGCCGGCACCGGCAAGCCCGGCAAGCTGATCGAGTACGACGACACCGCGAAGATGTTCTCGAACCCGAGCGTGCAGGCCACGGAAGACTACGTGTCGGGACGCTTCGGCTGATCCGACACCGCGCCTCCTCGGGGTGAGGCGCACCTGCACGTCGCGTGTCCGCGAGGTGCACACGAGAAGAGGCGGTCCACCGGGTGGTGGACCGCCTCTTGCGTGGGGTGGCGGGTCAGGCTGCCGGGTCAGGCGTGCCCGGTCAGGCGCTGGGGATGGCGACGACCGGGTCGCTGGTCGGCGACGACGATCCACCCGCGGGCTCGACCGTGATGCCGACCGTGTCGCCAGCATTCATCTCGCCCTTGAGCACGTGCGTGGCCGGGGCGTTCGACGAGGCGTCGAAGGTGCCCGCGGGCACGGCTCCGTCGTCGTTGATGTACCAGAGCTCGTAGGTCTGGTCGCCGGGCAGCGAGGTCATCCCGTCGACGACGACGGCCGAGCGACCGAGTTCGTTCGACCAGATGAGCGTCGCCTTGCCCCCGGTGCTGACGTCGGCCACCGAGCGCTGGAAGTCGCTCGCGGCGTAGATCTCGTCGATGCCGGAGGCCTGCTGCTCTTGCTGCTGGCCGGACTGTCCGAGCCCCTCGACGAGGGCTCCACCGCCGAAGAAGAGCGCGGCAGCCGCGGCGGCCGCACCGAGGACGGCGACCGGACGCGTGAACCAGCGACGGTGCGCGGCCCCGGTCGGCGTGAGGACGCGGGCACCCTCGGACTCGCTCGGCTCCATCTCGGGAGCGGGGGTGCGCTCGACGCGACGTTCGTGGTCGCCGTCACCCGCGCCTCCTGCGGTCGTCGCGGTGTCGTGGTCTGCCGTCGGGCCCGTCGCCGTGAGCGGCGCGAGCTGCGGCGTCGACGCGATGAGGTCGAGCACGCTGGCGCGGAGCCCGGCCGACGGGGTGACGGGCCGGGCCGCGTGGGCGAGCAGCAATGCGGTCTCTCTCAATTCGGCCACCTCCGTCCTGGTGTCGTCGTGCTGGTCTGATGTGTCGTCGAGGAAGGCCTCGAACGCGTGTCGTTCGTCGTCGCTCAGTGCGTCGAGCACGTAGGCACCGGACAGGTGGTCGGTGTCGACGTTCGTGGTGCCCGCGTCGTCCGTGTGCCGGCCGCGCGTGGGCTCGTCGTGGTCGGTCACGATGCGACCCCCATCTCGTCGCGCAGACGGATCATGCCGTCGCGCAGTCTGGTCTTGACGGTGCCGATCGGCACGTCGAGGAGTTTCGCGACCTCGCTGTGGCTGAGGCCGCCGTAGTAGGCGAGCTTCACCGCCTGCCGTTGCAGTTCGGTGAGGCGTCCGAGGGCCCGCTCGACCCGCTCGTGCTCGATGCGGCTCTCGACGGACTCGGTGACCGAGTCGAAGTCGGTCTCGAGGTCGCGCACGCCTATCTTCAGGTCGCGGTCACGACCGGCCTGGGAGGCGCGGATGCGGTCGACGGCCCGGCGGTGCGCCATCGTGAGCATCCAGCTGGCGGCGCTGCCCCGGGGGAGTCGAAGCGCGTGGCGTTCTGCCAGATCTCGAGGAAGACCTCTTGGGTCACCTCTTCGGACTGGGCGTGGTCTTTGAGGAGCCGCTTCACCAGGCCGAGCACGCGGGGTGCCGTCTGGTCGTACAGCTCGGCGAAGGCGGTCTGGTCACCCTGTGCTACTCGCGGCAACAGTTCGTCGGGAGTCGTCGGAGCGAGCCCGCTCTCGGGTGTCTCTGTCTCTCGGGTCACGAGTTCGAGCATGTCAGGGTTCACCTCCGGTCGCACTGTTCGTCGGTTCGTGGGTCACGATCCGGGGCGGATCGTGATGTGGGGCGGGTGGTGCTTGGCGGTGCGGTGTTCGTCGTGCGGTGTTCGTGGTGCTTGGCGGTGCGGTGTTCGTGGTGCGGTGTTCGTGGTGCTTGGCGGTGCGGTGTTCGTGGTGCGGGCGGGACCCCCTGCGATGCGGCCGTCTGGGGTGGCGTTCAGGCCCGGTGCATCGCAGGGAGACCAGCCCGCCGACGCCCGAAACGTAGGGAGGACGGGTGTCGGCGGGGGGTCTTGGAGCCCTCACGTGAATGGTTCGGCACCGGGGGCCGGGCGGATTGGGCGAACATTCGTGTGTGGCCGTGCTGCTCGGTCGGTGCTCCGGGCCGAACCCGACCGGCGGCGGGCCGGGATGCGTGCCGAACCCGACATCCGGGCCCTGACTCGCCGCTCACTTTCCTCTGTAGCCGTCGGACGCTGCCCAAGTGTCGCGATTTGCACACGTGGGCGAGGGCGCTGTGCGGGGCTCGGACGGGACGAGGAGGCGCAGGTCGCGGCGCGAGGAGGGCGGCGGTCGGTCGTCACGCCGGGTCTCGACCGAGAGCTCGTCTCGGGAGGAAGAGGTGCCGGACCGCAGAAACGCCTCTCGGCGCGAGGCCGCTCGAAGCGGCTAAATTTGGAGCCCGGGGTTACTGCGGCCCGACCACAGAGACTTTACCCGCCTCGGGCCGAGCGGTCCGACGAGTTCGCGTCGTGCGAACGCCGCACGGGTCCGCGCGTGTCGAGCCCGCCCGATCGCATGCGACCCGGCGCGGGCCTCGACCGCACGAAGCCGCCGGTCAGTCGAGGCTGTCGTCGCGCCACAGGTGGGCGCAGGCGACGAGGTCGACGCCGAGCTCACTGAAGCGCAGGGCGCGGCGGGTGAGCTCACCGGCGCGGTCGGAGCCGACGGCGTCCTGGTCGTCGGCGACCGAGGTGGCGCCGGCAGCGGCGAGGCGGCAGAACGCGGCACCCCGCTCGAGCGCGATGGCGAAGTCCCCGACGAAGACGCCACGGAGGATCAAGTCGGCGAGTTCGAGGATCTCTTCCGGGCTGGCCGGCGCCGGGGCTCCGGCGACGACCGGGTCGATCGTCGTGGCGACCTGGACCCCGCGCTCGAAGAGCTGGGTGACCTCGACCGGATTCTGGCGGATGACGGCCCGTACGAGGTAGATGCGCCAGAGGGCACCGGGCAGGCTGTGCGGGCTGGCCCGCGCCCACAGCTCGGCGACCGCGTCGATGCCGTGCTGGTCGGTGAAGGTGACGAGCCGGTCGAGGATCTCGGGGCTCGGGTCGTGCTTGACGCGGGCGACGAGGGCCGAGGCCGACTCGTGGGCGGCGCGGTTCATCGTCGCGGGGCCGTCTCCGCCCTGGAAGGCTTCGACCGCGGACCCCGAGAACGGGGTCGGGCGGGGGAATGGTCTCGGCACCGGCCCCACGAAAGGCGCGACCCCCGACACCGGGCCGGACGTTCGCCCACGGCACCACCGCCGGCACCCCGCGACGCCGGTTCCGGCTCCGGCTCCACCGAGGAGGCGCGAGTCGGCCTGGCGACCGAGAGCCGCGGCATCCCGTAAACTGGATACGCACGGGCCTCTAGCTCAGTTGGTAGAGCATCGGACTTTTAATCCGCGGGTCGTGGGTTCGAGCCCCACGGGGCCCACCTGTATCCGTCGCAGTCCCTGCGATGTTCGACATCGTCCGGCCCCCGAGCCCGCGTCCCCGCGCCACCAGAGCCGCTTCCCGCCCCCCGGGAGGGCGGGGCCGACACCGCCCCCGAATGCGGCGGCCCCGCCACGAGAGACTGAACCCGAATCCTGTCCCCCGATTTCAGGGGGGTCCCACCCACCTGGTACGCGCAGAACCTACGCCATCAAGGCGTCACGTGTCGGCTTTTCTGTCGAGGACGAGAGAAAGCGCCCCTCCGGTTCGGGCCGGGAGGGGCGCTCGGCCTCCTCGCGACGGATGTCGGACAAGCCGACGGCATCGCTACGGGGTACGCCAGGGTTACGGGACCCTGGGGAGACAGCAGTGGACGTTACGCTCACCAGAACAGACCGGTCCCAGGTTCGCGCAATCCGGACATCGCGCTCGTCTGCCCTCCTCGACGAAGGCCGCTAGACGCCGGCCGCCCGGTACCGCACACCCCAGCTGCCCGTCCAGGTCTCGCCCGGGTCGAGCCAGCGCAGACCCTCACCCGAGGCCAGCGCGTTGGCCGGTGCCGTCATCGGCTCGGCGGCGACGGCCAGCCCCTTCACCCCGCCACGAGGGAAGTTGCGGGGCGTGAACACCTGCACGTACTCGAACGACGGGTCCTGCCAGAGTTCGGTCGCCGAACCGTCGGGCGCCGTGAAGGGCGTCGGGCGGATGCCGTCGGCGTCGGGCTCGACATCGCGGTAACCCGTGTCGAGGTCGAGGTCGCCCAGGCGTGGGCCCTGCGACAGGTCGAACTCGGTGCCGGCCACGGGTGACGTGCCGACCGGGATGCTGGCCTCGTCCGTCTCGTACCGGGTCGCCGCCGCGAGCGTGACGGTCAGCGTCGCCGGGTCGTGGTCACCCACCCGGAAGAACGGGTGCGACCCCACGGCGAACGGCGCGCGATCGGGGCCGACGTTCGTGATCGTGTGCGTGACCACCATGCCGTCCACGACGAGTTCGTGCCGCACGGTCGTGTCGAGCTGGAACGGGTACCCGTGCTGCGGGAACACCGTCGCCCCGAGCGTCACGGCATGGGACTCGCGCTCGACCACCCGGTAGGCCGTGTAGCGAAGCAGCCCGTGGCTGGCGTTGCCCTTGGCCGGCTCGGTGAGGTCGAGCTGCTGCTCGCGCCCGTCGAGCGACCACCGGCCGCCGGCGACGCGGTTCGGCCAGGGCACGAGCGTGATGCCGCAGGCCGAGGGCGGGGCCTCGTCGGCGCCGAACGTCTCGGTCAGGGCGACGCCGTCGACGGCCAACGCGCGGATGCCCGCCGCCACCTGCGTGACGACACCCGTGACGTGGTGCCCGTCGTGCTCGAGGGTGAGGTCGTACTGCTCTCCGGTCGGGTTGCTCGTCGTCATCGCTCCAGTCTCGCTCTCGGGTGTCGGTGGCGTCCGGGATCTCGTGCTCCCCTCGGTGACGAGGGACCACGGGCTCAGGGACGCGAGGGGGCCGGGTCGCGAGGAGGCGCGTCGACCTCGCCCGCGCCTCCTGCGGTCACGACGGCGAGGCCGGCTCGGCGCAGCTCGGCGACGGCGTCGTCGTCGGCACCCGCCGTGACGAGCCCCTCGAAGGTGTCGAGCGGACCGATGACGCCCAGGTGGGCCTCGCCGAGCTTGCTGCCGTCGGCCACGATGTACGACCGGCGGGCCGTCTGGGTCATGAGGCGCTTGAGGTCGGTCTCGGGCAGGTTGACGTTCGTGACGCCGTGGGTCGCGTGGACGCCGGTGCAGCCGATGAACGCCAGGTCGGCCGTGACGCTGGCGAACACGCTGGTCGCCAGCGGGTTGACCAGCGAGTGCTGCAGCGGTCGCAACGTGCCGCCCGACACGATCACGGTGAACCGCGGCACCGCCTGCTCGAGCGCCAACGCGATGGTGAGGCCGTTCGTCACGACGACGACCCCCTCGAGGTCGTGCCGTTCGAGCAGGGCCAGCGCGATCTGCGTGGTCGTCGTGCCGACGTCGAGCACGACGCAGTCGCCCGAGCGCACGAGCGACGCGGCCTCGACCCCGATGGCCCGTTTGGCCTCGGTCGAGACCGAGCTCTCTTCTTCGAACGGTCGCTCGGCCGGCCGGTCGACCGACAGCGCCCCGCCGTGGACGCGCGACAACAGGCCGTCGGCCGCCAGGCTCTCGAGATCGGTGCGGATCGTCACCTCGGACAGCCGGAACTCTCGCGCCAGCTCGGCCGTGCGGACGAACCCGCGACGCCCGACGAGGTCGGCGATGCGGTCGCGACGCCGCTCGCCCGGCAGCGGCGCGGACTGCGGCACCGGGGGCGGGGTCGAGTTGCCGTTCACCCGGCTAGTTTCGTATGCTTTCACGTACTTTCGCAACTGCAAGTCGTGGTCGCGAGTGCCCCGAGCAGAAGGAGGCGCGATGTCGTCCATCACGAAACGCGCGACGGTCCTGTCCGACGGTCGCGAACTCATCTACTTCGACGACGCCGACACCACGCTCACGGCCGAGCGACGCGTCGACGCCCGAACGCTCGACCCCCGTCCCGACACGGCGACCATGCGACAGGACGTCCTCACCGGCGAGTGGGTGTCGATCGCCGCCTCACGGCAGAACCGCGTGTTCCTGCCCCCGGCCGAGCTCGACCCGCTGGCGCCGGCCAGCGAGACGAACCCGTCCGAGATCCCCGACGTCTACGACGTCGCCGTCTTCGAGAACCGCTCGCCGTCGTTCGGGCCGCTGCTCGAGAGCGACGACGCTCCCGAGGGCCTCGACGACCTGACCCGGATCGGCCTCGAACGCACCCTGCGCAGCGTCGGCCGGTGCGAGGTCGTCTGCTTCAGCCCCGAGACCCACGGGTCGTTCGCCGACCTGAGCGAGTCCCGCGCCCGCACGGTGGTCGAGGCCTGGGCCGACCGCACGGCCGCCCTGTCGGCCCTGCCCGGCATCCAGCAGGTGTTCCCGTTCGAGAACCGCGGCCAGGCCATCGGCGTCACCCTGCACCACCCGCACGGCCAGATCTACGCCTACCCCTACGTCACGCCCCGCACCACGCGACTGCTCGACAGCATCGAGACCTACGGCCCGACCCTGTTCGCCGACCTGCTCGACCGCGAACGCTCCGGCCCGCGCGTCGTCCTCGCGGGCGAGCACTTCACGGCCTTCGTGCCGTTCGCCGCGCGCTGGCCGATCGAGATCCACCTGCTGCCGCACCGCCACGCCCCCGACTTCGCGGCCCTGACCGACGACGAACGCGACGAGCTCGCGGTCATGTACCGGCGCCTCCTGCGCGGTGTCGACGGCCTGTACGACGACCCGACGCCCTACATCGCCGCCTGGCACCAGGCCCCCGTCGGCGTCGGCCGCGACACCGTCCGCCTGATGCTGCAGATCACCTCGCCTCGTCGGGCCGAGAGCAAGTTGAAGTTCCTGGCAGGCTCCGAGGCGGCGATG
Organism: Frigoribacterium sp. RIT-PI-h; assembly: GCF_001297205.1. NCBI lineage: Bacteria > Bacillati > Actinomycetota > Actinomycetes > Micrococcales > Microbacteriaceae > Frigoribacterium > Frigoribacterium sp. RIT-PI-h. The sequence goes on from NZ_LHOZ01000080.1 coordinate 101,943, forward strand.
GGAGCCTGGGTGGGCGACCTCGTTCCCGAGGTGCAGGCCGACCGAATCCGAGAGGCGATCGAGCGATCATGACCGACACCACCACTCCCCAGGGCTTCCGCGAGGTCTTCGACACCGAGGTCGCCGGCCGCTGGTCCGCCCCGGGCCGCGTGAACCTCATCGGCGAGCACACCGACTACAACGACGGCTTCGTGCTGCCCTTCGCCATCGACCGTCGCACCACCGTCACGGTCGGTCGCCGCGACGACCGCCTGCTGCGCGTGGCCTCGTCGTTCGAAGGGGGCGTCCACGAGGTGTCGCTCGACGACCTCGACCCGAGTTCGATGTCGGGTTGGTCTGCGTACGCCTTCGGCGTCGCCTGGGCTCTGTCCGTCGCGCCCGACCGGGCCGACTCGCCCGCGTTCAGCGCCGCGGGCAGCGACCTCTCGACCATCGACCTGTCGGGCGTCTCCGGTTTCGACCTCTTCGTCGAGTCCGAGGTGCCGGTCGGCGCCGGGCTCTCGTCGTCCGCCGCACTCGAGTGCTCGGTGGCGGTGGCCTTCGCCGACCTCTGGTCGCTCGACGTCAACCGCTCGGCCCTGGCCGCGGTCGGGCAACTCGCCGAGAACGAGGCCGTCGGCGCACCGACGGGCATCATGGACCAGTCCGCCTCCTTGCTCGGCAAGGCCGACTCGGGAGTGTTCCTCGACTGCCGCAGTCTCGACGCCGACGTCGTCGACCTCGGCTTCGCCGCCGCCGGCCTCGAGGTGCTCGTCGTCGACACCCACGTCGAGCACGCCCACGCCACCGGCGGTTACGTCGAGCGCCGCGCGTCGTGCGAGAAGGGCGCCGCCGCCCTCGGCGTCGACTCCCTGCGCGACCTCGACGCCGACGACCTCGGTCGGGCCGAAGAACTGCTCGACGACGAGACCTTCCGTCGTGTCCGCCACGTCGTCACCGAGAACCAGCGCGTGCTCGACACCGTCCGCACGCTGCGCACCGACGGCCCGCGCGCGATCGGCCACCTGCTCGACACCTCGCACGTGTCGATGCGCGACGACTTCGAGATCTCGGTGCCCGAGCTCGACCTCGCCGTCGCTACCGCCCAGGCCACCGGGGCCGTCGGGGCCCGCATGACGGGTGGCGGCTTCGGCGGGTCGGCCATCGCGCTCGTCCCCTCCGAGGCTCGCGCCGATGTCCAGTCCGCGATCGTCGCCGCCTTCGCCGAGGCCGGCTACACGGCTCCGACCGTGTTCACGGTGCACGCCGCCGAGGGCGCCCGCCGCGACGCCTGACGCCGCGCTTCGCGCGAGACGGGCACGGCACCACGAGACGGGCACCGCACCACGGGATGGGCACAGCACCAGGGGAAAACCTGGCGCTGTGCCCATCTTCTGGCGTGGTGGGCCAGCGGCGGCGTTCCCCGCCACGAGGTAAACACCCCGCCACACGATTGCATGGCGGCATGTTTGGTTCGTGGCGGGATGAGGGCACTTCCCCGACCCAGCACCACGAGACGGGCACCGCACCACGGGATGGGCACAGCACCAGGGGAAAACCTGGCGCTGTGCCCATCTACTGGCGTGGGGGGCCGGCGGCGGCGGTCCCCCCCACGAGGGAAACCCCCCGCCACACGATTGCATGGCGGCATGTTTGGTTCGTGGCGGGATGAGGGCACTTCCCCGACCCAGCACCACGGGGAGGGGGCCGCACCACGT
>NZ_LHOZ01000056.1:0-16401 GCF_001297205.1 Frigoribacterium sp. RIT-PI-h
GGGTGGGGGAGGCCGGCGAGCAGGTAGGGGCCGTGGCCGGCGACCCAGGGGTAGACGGTGGACTCGTACTCGTCGACCAGGCCCCAGCCGACGACGGCGGTGGCGGAGGTTGAACCTCCGAGGCGAAGCGGGCCTCCGGGGCGGCTCTTCAGCTCGCGCACCGCCTCGCGCAGGTCTCCGCCGAGCAGCTCGGCGTTCCAGTTGACACCCTCGAGCGTCGTCGACGCCACGTACTTCGGGATCTCGTGGATGGCGAGGGCGAAGGGCTGCATCCAGTCGGGGAACGCGTCGGAGGCGGGCGGGCGCGAGGACTGCTCCATCAGCTCGTAGATGACCCTCCCGAACAGCAGACCGTCGGCCTGCGCGAGAGCCTCCGTGGCGAGCTGGTGGATCTCGACGTCCGGCCGGCCTCCACGGTGGTCGATACAGCCGTCAAGCGTGACGTTGATGGAGTACGTGAGCGTCCTCATGCCGGGGAGGCCAGCCCCGTCGTGGTGTCGCCACCAGAGGTGCCCCCCAACCAGGGCACCGGCGGGCAATCGACCCTGCGGGTCGTGCAGAATTGAGGTATCCACGCCTATCATCAGAGGCATGGGGGTTCATTTCGACGACGCTGCCGCGTCCGCGCTGATCAGGGTCGCGCGGGCCGCAGACGACGCATTCACAGGGCAGGGGACGACTCGGCGCAGCGCCGCCGAGACGGCCATGGACGGCTTCAGCGGGGGCTACGCCGACCTCTTCCGCATCGCCTGCGCAACCGAGTCCGAGGAGCGCGGCCGACTCGCCCGCGCCATGGACGACCTCGCCCAGCAGGTCGAGAAGGCCAGGCAACAAGCCACCGCCGAGAACGCCCGCCGCGACGAACTGGCCTCGTGGCAGGCGCGCGACACCGAGCGCGACGACCGGAACCGCGCCTCCTTCATGGGAGATCTCGTGGGCGACGTCGAGGAGTTCTTCGACCCCCGACCCACCACGCCGCCCGTCTCGCCCACGCCGATTTCGGTCGCGTTCTCGAGCACCCAGCGCACCCGGACGAGCAGCGGCAACGGGTCCGGAACCAGCAGCGCTACGACCGAGAACCTGCGGACGTTCGTCGTCCAGGCGAAGGCGTGCAACGTCGTCCTGCGTCAGCAGCTCGGCCTCGTGTCCGACGCCTGGGCACGCTTCGTCGGCGGCAGCTCGTGGATTCCGCTCGGGACCGTCTCGTTCGTCGACGGCGGGTCACGACTGGCCGACGAGAACGACGAGGACGTCGCCTGGGTCGAGCACATCGCGACCGCCTTCGAGCAGGCCGGCAGCGGCACGCTCACCAACCGCTCCCTCGACCTGGCCGTCGCCGCCTTCCTCGAGGCCCAGGGCAACGACCCGGTCGACCTGCTCTCGCACATGGACCCCGAGGTCGCGGCCGCGTGGCTCGCCGCGAACCCGAGCGTCCTCGAGGGGCTCGTGACGTCTCCGCCCGCATGGGGCACGCCCTCCACGATCCTGCAGGCGATCGTCGCCGCCGAGCGCGCCATCGGGGCCGACCCCCTGCACTACGCCTCGGTGCTGCAGCAGCTCTACGTCACACGGGCCGCCGAGAAGACCGGCATCGACCTGGCGACCTGGGACACCTCACGGGGTGCCCCGGCCCTCATGGGCCAGGTGGCCGGATCGTACGAGTACTACGCGTCGCTGTACCTGGACAACCCCGACTTCACCTGGGCAGGCATGGCCAACCTCGTGGGGCCGGACTTCGCCGCCGGGTTCCTCGACCTGCACTCGTTCCGCGACCACATCGCAACGATCGCCCCGCTCCTGCCGCCGTCGATGCGGCCGCTCACCGACCAGGTGGCCCAGATGGGTGACGACGAGCTCGCCTTCTACGAGAAGACCTTCCTCGACATGCAGAAGAACATCTTCTACGACGCCTCGACGATGCACGAGGCGTACCTCGCCGACGGCATGGCGGGCATCACCGAACTGCAGGCCGCCGGGTTGCTCAAGGGGCCGAACCAGAGCGAGCAGCAGGCCGCCCTCTCGTCGCAGACCACCTTGCAGGCCTGGCAGGACATCGACACCGGCATCCGCACCGGCAACACCGACCTCGTCGACTCGGGCAACGAGGCGCTCCTCTATCGTGAACAGCACGACACGATCCAGCGCAGCTACGACCAGATGCGCGACCACGAGCCGACCGGGGAGGCACTGACGACCATGCCCGGAATCGTCGGCGACGCGTCCATCCCCGACACCAAGACGCTCGGCCAGTACGAGGGCGGCTTCTCGGTTCCCCTCGACTACGTGCCGACCCTCCCGGGGGTCCAAGGCCAGATCGAGACCTTCAACATCCCGACCACGAACATCTCGGAATTCGACGTGCGCTGGGACTACATCGAGAACGACCCCCTGCCCGCGTGGCAGGAGCTCGCGCCCGGCGACCCCGAGCGGGCCCGCGAGCTCGTCGGCGGTTCCGTTCCCGACCGCATCGACGACCGACGTCTCGACCACCGCCTCGGTGGCCTGCTCGACGACCTGCACGACACGGAGTTCGTATGGCAGTGAGCCGCACCCGCCGCCTGGCAGTGACCCTGGTGGTCGCGACCACGGTCGGCCTGCTCGCCGGCTGCACACCCGCAGCCGAGCCGACCCCCAGCACCTCCAGCCGACCCGACGGAAGCGAGCCCGCCGTGACCCACAACGGTCCGCAGCCCACAGCCATGACCACCGAGGACGGCGTCGAGGTCTGGGACCTCACCGTGCCGCCCAGCGCCGAGGCCTTCGGCATCGACACGAGTGACGGCTCGTCGTCGCGGGTCCGGCCCGGCGCGTACAGCTCGTCGGGCGGCGGGGGACGCCCGGTGCGGTTCCTCCTGCCGGGGGGCAAGACGGTCGACGTGCGCGCCAACGAGGTGATCTTCCAGCTCAACGACTCACCCGAGGGGGTCACCGATCCCACGTCCGGCAAGGTGCTGGTGCCCGCGGGCCGCAAGTTCTCGCTGCGCGTCGACGCGCCCGCCGCCGAAGGGGCCGAAGCAGGCGTGGCCGCCTATGAGGAGGCGCTGGCTGCGGTGGGACTGCCTGCCGACACCGTGGACGAGCTGCGACAGAAGATCGACGGCGGTCCGACCGGCCGGCCGGGTGATGCCCCGCAGTCGATGGGCGTCAGTGCGGACCTGCCGCGTCAGCAGGGCGTCGGGTTCGGGGTGAGCACGACGTTCCAGCCGGACTCGGACGACCTGGTGTTCTTGCTCGAGTACGACGCGGACTGGGACGTCGTCCCGATCCCGTGACGTGACCTCCGGTTGCTTCGATTTCGTCGTCTTCACGATCTCAGGACCATCCCGACTGCTCGACGACCTGCACGACACGGAGCTCGCATGGCATCGACCCGCGGCCGCCGCCTGGCCGCCACCCTGGTGGTCGCGACCATGGTCGGACTGCTCGCCGGCTGCACGCCCGCGGCCGAGCCTGCCCCTGGCACATCGAGTCGATCCGACGGACGCGAGCTGAGCGTGAGCCACCATGGTCCGCAGCCCACAGCCATGACGACCGAAGACGGGGTCGAGGTCTGGGACCTCACCGTGCCGCCGAGCGCCGAGGCGTTCGGCATCGACACGAGCGACGGTTCGACGTCGGGGGTGCAGGTGGGTGCGTACAGCTCGTCGGGCGGCGGGGGGCGCCCGGTGCGCTTCGTGTTGCCCGGGGGCACGTCCGTCGACGTCCGGGCGAACGAGGTCACCTTCCAGCTCGACGACTCGCCGGAGGGTGTCGACGATCCGACGACCGGCGAGGTGCTCGTGCCCGCCGGGCGGTCGTTCGGCTTGCGGGTGGACACGCCCGCCGTCGAAGGGGTCGACGCCGGCGTGGCCGGCTATGAGGAGGCGCTCGAAGGGCTCGGTCTGCCCTCGGACACCGTCGGCGAACTCCAGCAGAAGATCGCGGCCGGTCCGACCGGCAGACCGGGCGACGCCCCGGAGCGGATCGCCGTCAGCGCCTCCCTCCCACGAGAGCAGGGGATGCAGTTCGGGGTGGGGACGCGATTCCGGCCGGACCAGGACATCACGGTGTTCCTGCTCGAGTACTCCGCGAACTGGGACGTCGTCCCGATCCCGTGATCCGTTGCCCGTTGCCCGTTGCCCGTTGCCCGTCACCCGGCGAGCCCCGCGACTCGCCTCTGCAGCCGGGGGGTTGAGTGGTCGCGAATCGTCGTTCGGGCAATGGTCAAGGACGATCCGGGACCACTCGATGACGGGAGGGGCGGACGTGGACCGACCCGCGCCTCCTAGGGGGTCGTCGGGTGGAGGTCGGCGAGGGGGCGCGACCAGGCGACCTCGCGGGCGAGCTGGCCGGTGGCGCGGAAGAGCTGCACCTGGTGCGTGTCGGGGAGGGCCGCGGCGAGGGCGTCGCGGTCGGCGGGGGTGAAGCCGAGCTTCTGCCAGAAGGGTCCGGAGCGGCGGGAGAAGAGCCAAGCGTGGCGGGCTCCGTGCGCGGCGGCGTCGGCGAGGGCGTGGCGGGCGAGACGGGAGCCCGCGCCGCGCGTGCGGGCGGGGGGAGCGACGGCGACGCTGCGGATCAGGGCGTGCCGGCCGTCGGGGCTCAGCTCGTAGCCGGTGCTGCCGACCACCGTGCCGGTGGCGTCACGGTCGACCCAGAGCCAAAGGCGCGGCGTGGGGGAGGCGAGGCCGGCCAGGGTGAGGTCGGCGGCGGCGAGGAAGGCGCGGAGGTCGGCTCGGGCGTCGGCATCGGCCGGGTCGACGGGGACGAGGGGCATGGCGCCATTCTTCCGGGGGGCTCGGTGGGCTTGAGAGGCCCGAGTGGGCAGAAACTGTCCTTCGCCGGCGGCGGAAGGACACTTTCTGCCCACTCGATGCCGTTAGGCCCGACCACGGCGGATGAGAAGGGGCCGCGCGGGGGAACCGCATGGGCCGGCGCCGACCTAGCATCGAGGGATGCTGTTCGTCGTCCCGCTCATCGTGTTCGCCGGGTGCGCCGTCGTCTTCGGCTCGACGCTCGCCGCCGCCCGCGGCCGGCTCGGGGTGAACCATCTCGCCGGCATCCGCTTCCATCACGTCATGGCGTCGCCCGAGGCGTGGCAGGCCGGACATCGGGCAGCACTCGTACCGGTCACGATCGGGTGCGCGCTCGCCGTGGGATCGATCGTCGTGCCGCTCGTCGTCGGCCCGACGGAGGATGCGATTGCGATCTGGGCGATCGGGAGCATGGTCGTTCTGTTGTTCGGGACGCCCGTCGGGACGTGGCGGGCGGATCAGGCGGCGACGGACGTGCTCGCGTCGCCGTAGGGCTTTCGCGACGTCGCATCGGTCTACCCCTGGACGGGGGCTGTCCCTCCGCGGGGATCGACCCGATGCTGTGGATGCCTCACGAACGGATCGTCAGGTGTTGAGGGGAACGACGATGACGTTGTGGTGGAACAGGCTCACGAACACGGGCCGGGTGTTGATCGCGTGTGGCTTCATGGCCTTCTTGCTGGTCGTCGGCGGTGCGGCGAACGCGGCCGCCGTCGGCGCTTTCTCCGGGGCAGGCGAGGCTGCCGGCCCGGACGGTGCGGCGCAGCCCTTCGTCGCCGTCGACGCCACCAAGAGCCCGACCCCCACTCCGACTCCCACCCCCGTCGTCAGCGTCACCCGCGTCGACGAGAGCGAGAGCGTCCCGTTCGAGTCGGTCTCGGTCGACGACCCGAACCGCGACGTCGGCACCAGCGCCGTGACGACCACTGGACAGGCAGGCACGAAGGTCCACACCTACGAGGTGACGACCACCGACGGAGTCGAGACCGCCCGCACCCTCGTCAGCGAGACCGTCACGGTCGCCCCGGTGTCGCAGGTCACGAGCGTCGGAACCCGCGTGCCCTACGTCGCCCCGGCACCTGTCGCGGCCCCGGCGCCGGCTCCGGCCGCGGGTGGGTGCGACTCGAACTACTCCGGGGCGTGCGTCCCCGTCGCGTCTGACGTCGACTGCGCCGGAGGCAGCGGCAACGGCCCCGCGTACGTCCAGGGGCCGGTCACCGTCGTCGGCTCGGACGTCTACGACCTCGACCGTGACGGCGACGGGATCGCCTGCGACCTGTAGGAAGTCCCCAGGACCGCCCTGGCTGAGGGTCGAGTGGTCCCGGAGTGTCCTTCCCGCGCCCGGGGGAGGACGTTTTGGGACCACTCGATCGAGCCCGCCGAGGTAGAGCGCGAGCTGACCTCACAACGGGGGCTCGTCTACCCGTCACGTGTCGCCCTACCGTGTGGGCAGGGGGGGGAATCACATGAGCGAGACCGTGGCGCGCGGAAGCGTGGCGATGACGTTGAAGGCCCGGCGACCGGCCTACTCGGTGATGCAGGAGTGCCTCCGAGTCCAGGCCGTCGCACCCGCCCTCACCCGGCGGCAACGGTTCTTCGGCAGCGATCCGCTGTCGGCCGACGCCCGCAGCTGGTACCAGGGAGCCCTCGGCGAGATCGAGGTCGCCCGCGTGCTCGCCGAGCTCGGGCCCGAATGGACCGTGCTGCACTCCGTCCCGGTCGGCTCGGGAGAGTCCGACATCGACCACGTGGTCATCGGTCCGACGGGCGTCTTCACCGTCAACACCAAGCACCACGCCGGCAAGAAGGTCTGGGTCGGCGGCGGCACGTTCATGGTCGACGGGCACCGGACCACGCACTCGCGCAACTCGGCGTACGAGGCGACCCGCGCCTCCCGGCTGTTGTCGGCGGCGGCGGACCTCGAGGTCGCCGTGACGCCCGTCATCGTCCTCGTCGGGACGGCGTCGCTGACCGTCGGCAAGAAGGCGCCCACGGTGCCGGTGGTCGTGGCCGCCCGCCTGCGGAAGTGGCTCATGAACGGGCCGCGGGTCCATTCGCACGAGGCGCTGGCCTACCTGACCATGGTCGCCGAAGAGCGCGGCACCTGGCACACGGAGGCGCTGGTGCTGACGGACACGCTCCGTCACGAACACCGCTTCGAGCGCCTGCGCCGCGACATCGACGACGCGGCCCGACGTCGGCGCCGGTGGCGTATGGGCACGGCGCTCGGCATTCTCGGGGCGAGCGGGGGCGTCGCCATCGCGGTGGTGGCGACGGTCACGAGCACGGTCGTCTCGGCCTTCGGGTAGGTGCCCTGCGCCGTGGGTCCTGTGCCGTGGACCCTGAGCCCTCGGCCTTGCGACGGCAAGGCCGCCCGTAGTGATCCGGTACGTACCGGATCACCGCGCGAGCGATGACACCACGCGGGTGGCCGCCGCGGTCACGGCGGCAAGAGCTGCAGCGATCAGTGCGAACGCCGACCAGACGGCGAGGTCGGCGTGCTGCAGGTGCAGGCCGACGAGGAACGCGGCGAGCGCGACCACGGCGACGGCTGCCCAGAGCGCCAGTGCGCGGGCACTCCACCGGCGCGCCCGGGTCGTCGTTCCCCCCGATGCCCGGCGGGCCGCGAGGAGTGCAGCAGCGGTGAGCAGGGCCGGCACGAAGGCGACGAGGTTGATCACGGGGGCCGATCAGGAGGCGCGGGTTGGTCGCCTCGCGACGGCCCACCTCACCAGCACGACCAGTGCGAGCACGAGGGCCGTCGCCAGGGCGGCGAGTCCGAAGGTCCCGAGCACGGCGGCCGCGGTTCGACGGATGGTCAGCCAGTCGACGGGTGGCTCCGTCGAGTACCGGACGCTGCCCGTCGGGCCGAACGGCGTCCAGACGAGCAGCACGGCCACGCCGTAGGCCACGGCACCGACGATCGTGGCGACGACGGCCAGGCGGCCGAGGCGGAGAGTGGTCGTGATGGCCATGCCCAAAGACTAGAGCGCGGCACGGAGCCGGTCGGAGTCCCGCTCCGAGGGTCACCCTGGTCACCCCGGCTACCCCGGTCTCGCCGGTCGTCCGGCCCGAGCGAGGAGACCGAGTGGGCAGAAGATGCTGCTCGGTGGCTCGGGACGAGCACCTTCTGCCCACTCGAGCGAGCACCGGGGTGACGGGCGCGGGCTGGCCTGCTCGCGCCTCCTTCTCAGACCTCGATGCCGAACAGGCGGGTGGATCGAGTGGTCACAAAACGTCCTTCGTGGGGCGGGGAAGGACGTTTTGGGACCACTCGACCGAGATCGGAGGGCGAGCTCGAGGAGGCGCGGGTCGCGTCGGCGAGGCGTCCTCGTGTAACGAGTGGGTGAAGACTGCAGCCCGTGCAGGGTGCGGCACGGGCACGCCCGCTTCCGCGGCGGGACGCGGAGAACCAGGGCTGCGGGGAGGTGCCGACCCGCGCCTCCTGGGCTCCCGTGAACTGGCCGCGGCCGCGAACCTCCCTTATCGTTCACCCGAACGATAAACGGAAGGCCATCCCCGCATGACACCGATCGTCCCCGAACACCGACACGCGCTCAGCCCGGCGCGAGGCGCCGACGGCAGCGCAGGACCGAGCCGCGCAGACCGCAGCGCAGGCCCGAGCGGCACAGGCCCGAGCCGCCGCATCGTCCTCGCCGGCGCCGCAGGACTCGCCGGCCTCGGCCTGTTGACCCTCGCAGGCTGCACCCCCGCCCGCAGCACCCCGCCCATCCCCGAAGCCGCCGCCACCGGCACCCCGCGCCGCGGCGGACGCCTGCGCATCGCGCGCCCGGCCGCCTCCGCCGCCGAGACCCTCGACTCCGCCAGCTCGCTCTCGGCCTACGAGTACCTCGGCGCCCTCTACAACCGGCTCGTCAAGCTCGACGACGCCGGCGTCACCGTGCCCGACCTCGCCGACGACTGGTCCGCCAACGCCGACGGCGCGAGCTGGACCTTCCGCCTGCGCGAGGGCGTCCGCTTCCACGACGGCCGCCGGTTCACCGCCGCCGGCGCCATCTACTCGATCGAGCACATCCTCGACCCCGACACCGCCTCACCCCAGGGTGAGGTCCTCGCCGCGGTGATCGGCCCCGGCGGCATGACCGCCGTCGACCCGCTCACCCTGCGCTTCGACCTGCTCACGCCGAACGCCGAGTTCCCCTCGCTGCTCACCGCGTACCAGTGCTACATCGTGCCCGAGGGCAGCGCCGACCCCGGCCAGGGCGGCGGCATCGGCCGCACCGGCATCGGCACCGGCCCGTTCCGCCTGTCGAGCTTCGAGCCCGCCGGCACCGGCAGCGTCGAGGCGTTCGAGGACCACTTCGCCGGCCGCCCGGTGCTCGACGGCATCGACTTCTTCTCGATCCAGGACACCACCGCCCGCGTCAACGCCCTCCTCGCCGGCCAGATCGACCTGATCAGCCAGACCAACCTCGACTTCGCCACCGCCCAGGTCGTCAGCGCCTCAGCGGGCGCCACCGTCGCGCGCGCTCCCGACGCCCAGTGGTACACGATCCCGATGCTCGCCACGAGCGCCGAGTTCCGCGACCCGCTCGTGCGCCAGGCGATGAAGCTGGCCTACGACCCGCAAGCCGTCGTCGCCACCGCGCTGCAGGGCACCGGCTCGCCCGGCTGGGACAACCCCGTGCCTCCCTCGCAGGCCGTCTGGCTCGACGACCAGCGCGCCTACGACCCCGACCAGGCCCGCGCCCTGCTCAAGCAGGCCGGCCGCGAGGGACTGAAGACCGAGATCTACACGTCGAGCTACGAGTCGGTCTTCACCCCGATGGCGGTCGCCTACCGCGACGCCGTGCGCGACGCGGGCATCGACCTGACCGTGCGCAACGCCTCGTCCGACTCGTACTACACGCAGATCTGGATGCAGAAGCCCCTCATGGTCAGCTACTGGTTCACCGGCCGCCCCATCGACCAGCTGCTCAACCAGATCTTCCGCACCGGCTCGTCGTACAACGAGAGCGCCTGGTCGAACCCGACCTTCGATTCGCTGCTCGACGACGCCCGCGCCGAGATGGACGACACCCGCCGCATGACGCTCTACCAGGACGCCCAGCGCATCGTCGTCGAGGACTCCGCCGACATGACCCCCATGTTCGGCGACCGCCTCGTCGGCCTGTCGCGCGACGTCCTCAACTACCGCGAGTTCGGCTTCGAGTTCGACTACCTGCAGATCGGACTCCGCGCATGAGCCCCTCACCGATCGGCGGCGGCACGAACGACCGCGGCTTGAACGACTCCGGCGTCACCCGGCCCACCCCGCCGAGTGCCACCTCCGCCGAGGCCCGCGGACGGGCGGCCACGCGCGCCCTCGAGAAGGAACTCTCCGACGGCGACCCGACCCGCGCCTCCTCGTCCGGCGGCCCCCACACCACGAGCCCGGTCGCCGCGCCCCTGATCGTCGTCGCCCGCCGCGTCGGCACCGCCCTGCTCACCGTGCTGCTCGCCTCGTTCTTCGTCTTCTTCGCGGTGCAGGCCCTGCCCGGTGACGTCGCGCAGCAGCTGCTCGGACAGGACGCCACTCCCGACGCCGTCGCCGCCCTCCGCGAGACGCTCGGCCTGGACCAGAACGTGTGGGTGCGCTACGGCCAGTGGCTGGCCGGCGCCGCGCACGGCGACTTCGGCGTCTCGCTGGTCAGCGGCCTTCCGGTCGGCCCCGACCTGCTGATCGCCTTCCGCAACAGCATGCTGATCGCGCTGCCCGCCATGATCGTCGGCGTCACCCTGTCGCTGACCCTCGGCGTCATCGCCGGCGTCCGCCGTGGCCGCCCGAGCGACCACGCGATCTCGCTGATCAGCCTCGTCGTCATGAGCGTGCCCGAGTTCATGGTCGCCACCGTGCTCGTGCTGCTCTTCGCCATCGCGCTGCCGATCTTCCCGGCAGTCGTGCTGCGCGGCCAGGACGCCACCATCGCCGAGCTGCTACCGAGCATCTGGCTGCCCGTCATCGTGCTGACCCTCGCCATGGCCGCGTACATCGTGCGGACGGCCCGCTCGTCGACGATCGACGTCATGGCGAGCGAGTTCGTCACGACGGCCGAGCTCAAGGGTCTGTCGACGCGCCAGGTCGTCTGGCGTCACGCCGTCCCGAGCGCCCTGCTGCCGACGCTCAACGTCGTCGCGCTGAACGTCGCCTGGCTGCTCGGCGGCGTCGTCGTGGTCGAGAACGTCTTCAACTACCCGGGCATGGGCAAGCTCATGCTCGAGTCCGTGTTCAACCGCGACCTGCCGACGATCCAGGCGATCGCGGTGGTCAGCGCCCTCGTCTACGTGGTGTGCAACCTCGCCGCCGACCTCATCGCGCTCGCCCTCGACCCGAGGCTGCGCACCCGACGGAAGGCCCGCTCATGAGCCCCGCACGCGACAGGACTTCGCCCGCTGACAGCGGCCACGGCGGCACCGGGCACGGCAGTACCGATCTGGACAGGGCCGAGGAGGCGCGGGTCGCCACGACCCCGGACGCCGCCACCCCGGGCCCGCAGGTCGGCGGCCCGGCATCGGCCGGCCCGCAGGCCGCGGGCGGGTGGCCGAGGCGACTGCGCACCAGCGCGACGTCCCTGACCAGCAGCCTCAGCGCCTCCTCGGCCCTGAGCATCGGGCTGGCCCTCATCGCGCTGCACGTGCTGCTGGCGCTGCTCGCCCCGGTGCTGACCGGCCACGACCCGGTCGCCACCGACTCGGGAGCCGCCCTGACCGGCACGAGCTGGGCGCACTGGCTCGGCACGGACCAGTACGGCCGCGACATCCTGTCGCGCACCCTCAACGGAGGCCGCTACGCGCTCGTCGTCACCTTCCTCGCGACGACGATCGCGGTCGGCATCGGCACGGTGCTCGGCTGCGTCACCGCCTACGCCGACAACTGGTTCGACGAGGTCGTCATGCGCATCGTCGACGCCCTGCTCAGCGTGCCGTCGATCCTGGCGCTGCTCGTCGTCGTGACCGTGTTCGACTCGGGCCTCTGGGTGATCGTGCTCGCGGTCACCGTGATCTACGCGCCGGCCGTGACCCGCGTCGTCCGCGGTGCCGCCCGCACCGTCATCACGCAGGACTACGTGACCGCCGCCCGCGCCCGCGGCGAGAAGCCGTTGAGCATCGTGTTCCGTGAGATCGTGCCCAACGTCACCGACGTGGTGCTCGTCGAGTACGCGATGCGCGCCTCCTGGATCGTCCTGCTCATCTCGACCTTGTCGTTCCTCGGGTTCGGGGCCAACCCGCCGACGCCCGACTGGGGACTCATGGTGCAGGAGAACCGCACCGCCCTCACCGTCGTCCCCTGGGGCACGCTCGCCCCCGTCGTCGCCCTCGCCACGCTCGTCATCGGGCTCAACCTCAGCGCGGACGGACTCAGCAAGTCGCTGGGCGTCGACCGCGCGCAGAAAGGGGCGGTCTCGTGACCGAGTCCCTCAGCAGCAGCACCGCCACCACCGCCACCACCGCAGGAGGCGCGGGTCGCCTCGTCGAAGACGCCCCCGTCGTCCGCGTCGACGACCTCTCCATCTCGTACGCCGCCGGTCGCCGCGAGGTGCCGGTCGTGCGGGGCGTGAGCTTCGAGGTCGGCGCCGGACGCGCGCTCGGCCTCGTCGGCGAGAGCGGCAGCGGCAAGTCGACCGTCGCGCGGACCCTGCTCGCCCACTTGCGGCGGGGCTCACGGGTCGTGTCGGGCAGCGTGAGCGTCGCCGGGGACGACGTGTTCGCCCTCGCCGAGCGGGCGCGCCGGGCCCTGCGCGGCGGTACGGCGGCCCTGGTCGCCCAGAACGCCGGCCAGGCGCTCACCCCGTCGATGCGCGTCGGACGCCAGCTGCGCGAGGCACTCGAGAGCCACGGACTGCCCGGCGGCGACGACCGCGTGCTCGAACTCGGGCGACACGGGCGCCGGCCCGGCCCCGAGACGATCGTGCGGCGCTACCCGCACCAGCTCTCGGGCGGACAGCAGCAGCGCGTCGCGATCGCCATGGCCATCGCGGCCCGACCGAAGCTTCTGGTGCTCGACGAGCCGACCACCGCCCTCGACGTCGTGACGCAGTCGGCCGTGCTCGAACTGATCCGCGATCTGGCGGTCGAACTCGGCATGGCGATCGTGCTGGTCAGCCACGACCTCGGCGTCGTGTCGACCATGGCGGACGAGATCGCCGTCATGCACGAGGGCCGGATCGTCGAGCACGCGCCGACCGCGACGCTGTTCGCGGACCCGCAGCACGAGTACACGCGCGAGCTGCTCGCGAGCATCCCACGCGTGCACGCCGCCACCGCACCGCGTTCCGTGCACGGCACCGCGACCAGTCGGGGTGTGCAGCACGAAACGCGGCGCGACGCGGACGTCGCACCCGCTGCACTCGCAGGAGGCGCGGCGCAGGACCCGGGGACTGCACCCGCCCCGGGGCCGGTCGTCACGACGAGCGACCTCGTCGTCCGGTACGGGCGCGGCTTGCCCGCCGCGGTCGACGGCGTCTCGTTCACCATCGGCCGCCGCGAGACCCTCGCCGTCGTGGGGGAGTCCGGCAGCGGCAAGTCCACGCTCGCCACGGCCCTCGCCGGGCTGATCCCCGCCGAGCCGGGCCGGTTCGCCGCCCACGGCCCCGCCGGAGGCGGGCGCGCCCCCCCCCGACCCGCCGCCGGGCGCGGGGCGGCGCGGCGCCGGTCGACCCAGCTGATCTTCCAGACCGCCGACCCCTCGCTCACCCCCCGCCGCACCGTCGGCGCCGCGATCGCCCGACCGCTCAAGCTCTTCACCGGCGAGTCGAGTCCCGAGCGCGCCGCCGAACTGCTCGTCGAAGTCGGCCTGCCCCCCGAGTTCGCCTCCCGCCCGCCCGCCCAGCTCCCGGGCGGTCAACGCCAGCGCGCCGGCATCGCCCGGGCGCTCGCCGCCGGGCCCGAGCTGATCATCGCCGACGAGATCCCGACGGCCCTCGACGTCCGCGTGCAGGCCGGCGTGCTCGACCTGCTCGCCGGACTGCGTGACGAGAAGGGGCTCAGCTGCCGCTTCATCAGCCACGACCTCGCGGTCGTCCGCGGCGTCGCCGACCGGGTCGCCGTGATGACCGGCGGCCGCATCGTCGAGGTCGGCCCGACCGAACGCGTCTTCCAGGGGCCGAACCACCCGTACACACGCACCCTGCTCGACGCCACGCTCGACCCGGGCACGACCGAGCTGCCCGACGTCGGCGACGCGCGCCCGCGCTGGCGGGACGCCGGCGGGGGGGACGACCCCGGCGCCGGACCCCGCGGGAAGCGCGGGGAGGCGATGGGAGCACGGGCGGCGCGGCCGGCCGGGGCCCGGGGGAGACGGGCGGGGGGACGGCGGGCGCGACCCGCGCCTCCTCGGCGACCCGCGCCTCCTGCAGGAGCCGGCCTGGGCCGGCGCGGGCCGCACCCTGGGTGCCCCGCGGCCCGACCTCGCCGAGACCCGACCGCCGGTGTCCGACCGTCCCCGGGGCAGCGGCCCGCTCGAGGTGCAGGTGCGCGACGAGTGGGTGCCGCTGCCCGACGGGACGCGGCTGCACGCCCGCATCTGGGCTCCCGTGGTCGACGAGCCCGTGCCGGTGCTGCTCGAGTACCTGCCCTACCGGCTCGACGACTGGACGGCCCCGCGCGACAGCGAGCGCCACCCCTGGTACGCCGCCCACGGTTACGCGTCGGTGCGGGTCGACATCCGCGGCACGGGATCGAGCGACGGCCTGTTCGACGACGAGTACTCCGAGCAGGAGCTCGACGACGGCATCGCGCTGATCGAGTGGCTCGCCGCCCAGCCCTGGTCGACCGGCGCCGTCGGGGCGTTCGGCATCTCGTGGGGCGGGTTCAACGCGCTGCAGCTGGCCGGGCGGGCTCCGGTGGCGCTCAAGGCGATCGTCACCGTCTGCTCGACCGACGACCGCTACGACAACGACGTGCACTACTTTGGCGGTGCCGTGCTCGGCATCGACATGGCGTCGTGGGGTGGCACGATGTTCGCCTTCAACTCGCGGCCGCCGCGGCCCGAGGTCGTCGGCGCCGACTGGGTGGCCCGCTGGCGGGAACGCCTCGAGCACAACCGTCCGATGACGACGACGTGGCTCTCGCACCAGGAACGCGACGACTACTGGCGGCACGGCAGCGTCTGCGAGGACTACTCGTCGATCACGGCGGCCGTCCTCGCCGTGGGCGGCTGGGCCGACCCGTACCGCGACGCCGTCCTGCGACTGGTCGAGAACGTCGACGCGCCGGGCAAGGGCATCATCGGGCCGGGGTCGCACCAGTACCCCGACCGCGGCTTCGCCCCCGGACCGGGCATCGGATTCTTGCAGGAGACCCTGCGCTGGTGGGACCGCTGGCTGCTCGACTGCCCCAACGGCGCCGACGCCGAGCCCGCGCTCCGTGCCTGGATCAACGACTCCGAGCCGCCCGCGACGTACTACGCCGAGCGGACCGGCCGGTGGGTCGCCGCGTCGTCGTGGCCGGCTCGCGAGACCGAGGCGCGGACCGTGCCGGTGGACTCGCTGCGCGGCGGGGCGGACGGCCCCGTCGTCGTGCGCTCGCCGCAGAGCACCGGGCTCGACGCCGGGCGGGTCTTCCCGCTCGGCAACGCGACCGACCTGCCGCCCGACCCGCGCGCCGAGGACGGCCGCTCGGGCTGCTTCGACCCGCCGGTCGCCCCCCCGCCCGACGTGCTGGGCAGCGTCGTGGCCGCCCTCGCCGTGACGAGCGACGTGCCCGACGGCACCGTGATCGTGCGCCTGTGCGACGTCGCCCCCGACGGTGCGTCGACGCTCGTGACCCGCGGCGTGCTCAACCTCAACAAGCGGAACGGACGCGACCGCGCCGACGACCCCATGGAGGCGCGGGTCGAGCAGGTCGTGCGCGTCGCCCTGGTCTCGACCGGGCACTCCTTCCCGGCCGGCCACCGCCTCCGGATCGCCCTGTCGAGCGCCTACTGGCCGTGGGTCTGGCCGCACCCGGTCGAGGCGACCCTCACGGTCGACCCGGCTCGCAGCAGCGTCATGCTGCCGGTGTGGACGCGCGGGCCCGGCGACGGGTCGGTGGAGCGTCCGGTCGACGACGGCGTCGTGTTCGAGGCGCCCGAGCGGGCCGAGCCCCTGGCGATCCGTGCCCTGCCCTCGGCGTCGGACCTGCCGCAGCGCAGCGTGTCGCACGACGTCGGCACCGGCGAGTGGGTGCTCGACGTCGACCCCGGCTACGGCGGCGGGCGCGAGTACCCCGACGGGCTGGTCTTCACCGAGGACAGCCGCGAGACCTACCGCATCGTCGACGGCGACCCGCTGGCGGCGTCGGCCGAGGCGCGCTGGGCGATCGGACTCGAGAAGCCGACCTGGAAGGCGCGGCTCGAGACGACATCCCGCGTGACGGCGTCGGCGGAGGCGTTCCGGGTCGAGAACACCGTGCGGGCCTGGGCCCGGGACGGCGGACCCGACGCCGAGACGGTGCTCGTCGCCGACCGGACCTTCGACGAGCTCGTGCCGCGGACGTCCGCATGAGCGGCGGGGGCGGGGGGGGCGGCGCGGGCGGGCTGCGCGGCGGGGGGACAGGGGGCGCGGGCACGCGCGTGGGGGGGGAGACGGGCGTCCGTCGGGCCACGGTAGTAGCCGGTGCCCGCAGGGGGAGT
>NZ_LHOZ01000126.1:0-16251 GCF_001297205.1 Frigoribacterium sp. RIT-PI-h
GGGGCCGGCGCGGAGGGGGCCGACGGGGCCCGCCACCCCCCCGCGGCGCCGGCGGGCCCGCCCCCTAGGGCGGCCGGCCCCCCCCCCCGCCTCCCCCCGCCCCCCCCCCCCCCGCCACGATGTACACAGCCCGCCACGAGATCTCGTGGCGGGCTGTGTACATCGTGGCGGCGTGGCGGCGTGGCGGCGTGGCGGCGTGACGGCCGCGGATCGGTCGGACCGGGCTCAGCGGCGACGCGGGCGCAGGCGGCTGGCGACGAGCGCACCGGCCCCGGCGAGAACGGCACCGAGGGCCCAGGTCAGGGCGCCCGAGGGCTCCGACCCGGTGTAGGCGAGCGACGTCGCGCGGGCGGGCGTGACGGCGGCGACCGGACGCACCGGCAGTGCGGCCGGGGCGCCCGTGCCCGGGGTCGTGGCGGGGGGCCCGGGGACGGCAGGGGCGACCGCGAACGCCCGCGCGCCCGGGAAGCCACTCTCGTTCACGCGGGCGGCGGCGACGGTCAGGGCGGCGGCCGCGAAGTCGCCCGCGGGCAGGGGGAACTGCGCCGAGAAGCGACCGGCCGTGTCGACGGGCACGACCGCGGCCGCGTAGCCCGAGGTCTCGTACGGGACGGGATCGACGTCGACCTCGAACCCCGGGGCGTCGGCCGACCCGTCGGGTTCCGTCACCAGTTGCTCGTTGTGAGCCGGGTCGCCGGTGAACTGGTCGGTGAGCGGCGTGTCACCGTCGAAGACCTCGACCAGGGCGTAGCCCCCGGGGATGCCCCCCGCTCCGTTCACGGTGACGACGCCTGCGGTCGCGCCGACCGGCACCTCGAGCACGGGCGCCGGGACGTACTCGACGACGGCGAGGTCCGACGACGCCGACCGGCCGCTGTCGTCCGTGACGACGACCGTGAGGGTGCCACCCGTGGGGAAGCCCTCCGGCAACAGGATCGTGAACTGGGCGTAGCCGAACTCGTCGAAGCGGGGCTCCAGGAGGAACACGGACTCGTCGTCGACCGGCTCGCCGTCGGCCGTCACCGTGACGTGGACGAGGGCATCGGGGGTGAAGCCCTCGGCGTAGACGTCGGTCCCTTGACCCGGGCGGACGGCCCCGTCGAAGGAGGAGACCTGGGGGACGTCGACGACCGGCGCCTCGTCCGCAGGAGCCACCTCGGCCGGAACGGCGGTCTCGACCGGCGCGGCGTCGGCCGGCGCCGGGTCGTCGACGGGCGCGTCGGTGTCGGCGGGAGCCGTCTCGGACCCGGAGGCGCTGGTCGCGTCCCCGTCGGAGGGGACGGTCTCGTCGGTGCCGGTCGACGGGGCGGAGATGTCCGTCGTGGCAGGCGTCACCGTGGTCTCGGTGGGCGCGACGGCAGTGGTCGCGTCCGTGCCGGTCGTGGCGTCGGTCGCCACGGCGTCGCCCTCGGCGGCGAAGGCCGTGGCGGGCGTGAGGACGAGGGCCGCGGCGAGGGCGACGGAGGGCAGGGCGGTGGCGGCGCCGAGGCGGCGTGATCTGGACATGGTTCCCCCGGGACGAGTGGTGCCGCGCGTCGGGCGAGCGCGGTCGGTCGACTGTAGACAGCACGGTCGGGCCGGGCGAGGGGGCGGATCGTCCGGGGGGTCCGCCGTGATGAGACCGTGATCGATTTGTCCCCCAGACGACTTGCGAGCGGGTACGGGCGGTTGGTCCGGGCCTCAGCCGCCGAGGAGCTCGAGGGTGATTCGGCCGGCCCGCAGGTCGCGGTCGCGCATCACGGGGAGGTCGGTGCGGATCTGGGCCGTGAACGCCGTCGTCATGGGGTTCGGCCGCCCGGAGAGCCAGAGCATCGAGAGGGCCGTGCGGGCCCAGTCCTCGGCGATCGTGACGAACCGGACGCCGGGGATCGGGATGTACGACGACAGGTAGGGCATGAGCGACACCCCGAGGCCGCAGGCGACCGTGCTCAGCATCGACAGGTCGTTGACCGCGTGGATGGGGATGCGCGGGTTGAAACCGGCCCGGACGCACGACATGACGATGCGGTCGTAGGCCTGGGGTGCGTCCTCGCGGTTGAACATGATGAAGTCGTCGTCGGCCAGCTCGCCCAGGGGCACCGAGGTCTCGCCGGCCAGCCGGTGCGTGTCGGGCAGGGCCACGACCAGGGGCTCGAGCGCCAGCTGCTCGACCTCGAACCGGTCGTCGATCGAGCGCACGCGCGTGAAGCCCAGGTCGACCGAGCCCCGCACGAGGTCGGACAGGATCGCCTGCTCCTCGCTCTCCTCGACCAGCACCCGGGTACCCGGGTGCGACGCCGAGAACGCCCGCACCACGGTCGGCAGCAGCCCGGCGAGCACGGAGCTGATGCTGCCCACCCGCAGCGGCTGCACGTCGGCCACGACCGAGTCGAGCAGCGACTCGGTCTGCTCGATCTGGTGCAGGATGCGCTTGCCCTCACGCTTGAGCAGCTCGCCCGCGGGGGTCAGCCGCGGGGCCGTGCGCGCCTGCCGTTCGAACAACCGCGTCCCGAGCTTGGCCTCGAGCCGCGAGATCGCCTGGCTGAGCGGCGGCTGGCTCATCTGCAGCCGTGCGGCGGCCTTCGTGAACGAGAGGTCGTCGGCGACCGCCATGAAGTAGGTGAGCTCTCGGATCTCCATCGTCGGCCTCTCGTCGGTCGCGTCTCATACGCAGCGGGTATCAGATCATCCCTTTTTGGTATTTGAGAGCGCAAGCGTCGGCTCGATAGACAGGCTCCATGAACGACGCCACCAGCGCCTCCTCGGCACCCGGACCCCTCGACCCGTCCCTCGACGCCGACGTCATCGTCGTCGGTCTCGGCGCCTGGGGAGCCCAGGCGCTCTGGCGCCTCGCCGAGCGCGGGCAGCGCGTGATCGGCGTCGAGCGCTTCGGCATCGGCCACCCGATGGGCTCGACCCACGGCGCCACCCGGCTGTTCCGCATCGCCTGCATGGAGCACCCGGGGCTCGCCCCGATCGCGACCCGCGCGCGCGACCTCTGGTACGACCTGGGCGAGCGCACCGGACAGACCCTGTTACGTCAGACGGGTGGCGTCATGGTCGGCCCCCGCGACGGCCACGTCGTCGCCGGCACCCTGCGAGCGGTCCACGAGGCCGGACTCGAGTCGACCGTGTTCGAGCACGACGAGCTCGTCGCCCGCTTCCCGCAGTACGCCGGCTTCGGCCCGGACGACATCGGCGTGTGGGACCCCGCCGCCGGCATCAGCTACCCCGAGAAGGGCGTGCGGGCCGCCGTCGAGGTGGCCCGGTCGCTCGGGGCGACGGTGCTGACCGACACCCGGGTGACATCGATCGACCCGGTCGACGGGGGAGTCGAGGTCACCGCCGGCGGACGCGTGCTGCGGGCCGCCCGCGTCGTGGTGACGCTCGGCGCCTGGACCCCGCAGTTCGTCGACCACCCGCTCGTCGCCCGCCGCACCCCGCTGTTCTGGTTCGAGGGCACGACTCCCGAGGCGACGGCACCGGGCGGCGACTTCGACCTCGCGGCGTTCCCGGTGTTCATCCGCCAGCTGCCCGACGGCACCACCCTCTGGGGTCACGGCGCGGACCACGGCGACGGCGACGGCTACGCCGTCAAGATCGGGCTCGAGGACTCGGGAGGCGCCTTCGAGGACGCCGAGGCCGACACGGTCGACCGGTACATCCACCCCGCGGCGGACTACGGCATGCCTCGGCGGCCGTGGCCCGGGCCTCCCCGGGGCCCGCCCCGCCCCCCGCCAGGGCGATCGCCTGCGTGGTGGCGAACTCCCCCGACCGCCAGTTCGTCATCGGCCACCCGGGCGGCGACCCCCGCGTCGTCGTCGCCGGCGGCGACGGCGGCCCCGGCTTCAAGCACGCCCCCGCTAGCGGCGAGCTGCACGCGCAGCTCGCCGGCGACGAAGAGCCGTTCACCGACGGCGACTTCATGAGCCCGGACCGCGGCTACGACGGCACGTCCTGGCTCGACGAGGACGACCACGAGGCGACCCGCGCCGCGACAGCCGGCCCGGCCGCGGCGACCGACGCGACCGAGCGCCTGACGGTGCCGTCCTGACCCGGCCGACCCGCGCCTCCCGAACCCACCCCGCACTCCCCTCGCACCGCACCGCCTCGCACCGCCCTGACAGGAGAGAACCATGACCAGACGAACGACCACCCGCCTCACGGCCGCCCTCGCCGCGGTCGCCGCCCTCGGCCTCGCCCTGACCGCCTGCTCGTCGGGCGGCGCCGAGGCCGGCGCCTCGAACGAGCTGGGCACCATCTCGGCCGGCACGCTGCGCATCGGCACGACCGGCGACACCAAGCCGTACGCCTACACCGAGGACGGCGAGCTGCAGGGCTTCGACGTCGAGATGGCGAAGGAGGTCGCGAAGCGCCTCGGGCTGAAGACCGAGTTCGTCACCCAGGAGTTCTCGGCCCTGCTGCCCGCCGTCGCCAACGGGCAGCTCGACATGGCGGCCGCGTCCATCAGCGACACCGAGGAGCGCGAGAAGACGGTCGACTTCAGCGACCACTACTTCATCGGGTACATCTCGGTGCTGGCCGCCGACGGCTCGGGCATCACCGACGACGAGTCCTCGCTCGACGGCAAGCGGCTCGGCATCGTCCAGGGCACCATCCAGGACAGCTACGCGCAGGAGAACTTCACCGGTGCCGAGCTCGTCCGCTTCCCCGACAACAACAGCGCCGTCGCGGCGCTGAGCTCGGGCACGATCGACGCGCACTTCCTCGACTTCCCCGTGGCCGAGGAGTACGCGGCGGCGTCGAACGGCTCGCAGAGCATCGCGATCAACGTCGCCGTGCCCGAGTTCCCGGTCGGCTTCCCGATCGCGAAGGGCAACGACGCGCTGAAGACCGCCGTGGACGGGGCCGTGGCCGACATCGTCGCCGACGGCACCTGGCTCGAGATCGACCAGCGGTTCTTCCCGGACCAGCCCGTGCCCGACGAGTTCCAGCCGAGCGAGTGAGCGGGGTGCGACCGTGAACTTCTCCGACGCGCTGGCCAACATCGGCCGCAGCTTCTTCGACGGCGACGCGATGCTGCGCACCCTGCCCGACATGCTCGCCTACGGGGTGTGGAACACGCTGCTGCTGGCGATCTGCGCCACGGCGATCGGCGTCGTGGTCGGCCTGCTGCTCGCCGTGATGGGCACGAGTCGTCACCTCCTGCCCCGCGTGCTCAGCCGCATCTACACCGACGTGTTCCGCGGGCTCCCCGCCATCCTGACGATCCTGCTCATCGGGACGGGCCTGTCGCCGCTGTTCAACCTGTTCACGCGGGGCAACCCGTACCCGCTGGGCATCCTGGCCCTCAGCCTGATCGCCAGTGCGTACATCGGCGAGATCTTCCGGGCCGGCATCCTCGCGGTCGACCGGGGCCAGCTCGAGGCGTCGCGCGCCCTGGGCATGAGCCACGGGGACTCGATGCGACTCGTCGTGATCCCGCAGGGCGTCCGGCAGGTGCTGCCGTCGCTGGTCAACCAGTTCATCGCCATCGTGAAGGACTCGTCCCTGGTGTCCTTCCTCGGGCTGATCACGTCGCAGCGCGAGCTGTTCCGCATCGGCCAGGACGCGGCCATCACGAACGGCAACCTCTCGCCGCTCGTGCTGGCGGGCGTGTTCTACCTGATCATCACGGTGCCGCTCACGCACCTGGTCAACGTCATCGACCGTCGACTCCGCGAGGGTCGCTCGTTCGGACGGCGTCCGTCGGGCACGGTTCCGCCGGGCACCCCGCCGTCGGCCTCGGCCTCGGCATCGCCGGCACCGGCCGCAGACGCCGTGGGCGCCACCTCGGCCACGTCCGCACCCACCGCCGAACCCCTCGCCCCCGCCACGTCAGGAGCCTCTCGATGACCACCCTCACCGCGCCTCCTGCCGTGCCCTCGGTCCAGTCCGCCGGCGACCTCGAGATCCGGGGGCTGACCAAGGACTTCGGGGCCACCCGGGTGCTGCACGGCATCGACCTCGTGGTGCCCGCCGGCACGACGACCTGCATCATCGGCCCGTCGGGCTCGGGCAAGTCCACCGTGCTGCGCTGCGTCAACCGCCTCGAGGAGCCCTCGGGCGGCGAGGTGCTGCTCGACGGGACCGACGTGCTGCACGGCTCCGAGGACGCGCTGCGTCGTCGGGTCGGCATGGTGTTCCAGCACTT
The DNA here is from genome assembly GCF_001297205.1 of Frigoribacterium sp. RIT-PI-h. Taxonomy (NCBI): domain Bacteria; kingdom Bacillati; phylum Actinomycetota; class Actinomycetes; order Micrococcales; family Microbacteriaceae; genus Frigoribacterium; species Frigoribacterium sp. RIT-PI-h. The sequence continues at coordinate 6,134 of NZ_LHOZ01000126.1, forward strand.
CAACCTGTTCCCGCACCGGACGGTGCTCGACAACATCGTGCTGCCGCTGCGTCGGGTCCGTCGGGTGTCGGCGGCCGAGGCTCGTCGGGTCGCGCTCGAACGTCTCACCGAGGTCGGGCTCGCCGAGAAGGCCGACGTCCGCCCTGCGTCGCTCTCGGGCGGCCAGAAGCAGCGCGTCGCCATCGCCCGGGCCCTGGCGCTCGGACCCGAGGTGATGCTCTTCGACGAGGCCACGTCGGCGCTCGACCCCGAGCTGGTGAAGGGCGTGCTCGCCCTGATGAAGGGGCTGGCCGGTGCGGGCATGACCATGGTCGTGGTCACCCACGAGATGGGCTTCGCCCGCGAGGCCGCCGACCAGGTCGTCTTCATGGACCGCGGCGTCGTCGTCGAGGCCGGGCCGCCGGCCCAGCTCTTCGACCACCCGCGCACCGACCGGCTGAAGACCTTCCTCGACCAGGTGCTCTGAACCGAGAGACCCGAGGAGGCGCGGTGTCGGCACGACCGGCACCGCGCCTCCTGCAGTCTCCGCACTTTTCCCGTGCCCCCCGTTCGCGTACTGGACAGGGGGGTCTTGTTTCGTCGTCGAGGCGGGCGTAGCGTCCGGAGCGGGTGGCAACGACGCCACCGGAGACGAGAAGATCATGCACAGACGGATGAGGACTCTGATCGCGGCGGGGGTCGCCGCGAGCGTCGTGGGGGCGGTGGTGCCCGCGCTCGCCGCGCAGTCGGCACCGGCCGTGACCACCAGCGACCGGCCGGACTTCGGCCCGAACGTGACCGTGTACGACCCGAGCGTGCCGGCCTCGACCATCCAGGCCGACATCGACGCGGCCTTCGAGGCGCAGCTGCGCAACCCGACGGCGCAGTTCGGAGACCAGCGACACGCCTTCCTGTTCGAGCCCGGCACCTACGGCCGGGTCTTCGCGAACCTGGGCTTCTACACGGCACTGCAGGGGCTCGGCAAGAACCCCGACGACGTCACGATCCAGGGTGCGGTCAACGTCGACTCGGGCTGGAACCACGGCGACGAGAAGAACGCCACGCAGAACTTCTGGCGGTCGGTCGAGAACCTGGCCGTCGAGCCCGAGTCGGGCGTCGACCGCTGGGCCGTGTCGCAGGCGGCCCCCATGCGTCGCGTCCACATCAGGGGCGACCTCACGATGGGCCCGTCGAACCAGGACGGCGGGCAGGGCTACTCGTCGGGCGGCTACATCGCCGACAGCAAGGTCGACGGCACCGTCACCTCGGGTTCGCAGCAGCAGTGGTACACCCGTGACTCGACCCTCGGGTCGTGGCAGGGCGGCAACTGGAACATGACCTTCTCGGGCGTGCAGGGTGCCCCCGCGAACGATTTCTCGAAGAGCTACACGACGCTCGCCACGACCCCGGTCACGCGCGAGAAGCCGTACCTCTACGTCGACGACGCCGGCGACTACCACGTGTTCGTCCCTGCACTGCAGCGGGACTCGGCCGGGGTCAGCTGGCCCGACACGGCCGGCACCGACCTGCCGATGCGCGACTTCTACGTGGCCCACCCGGGGGACTCGGCCGCGACGATCAACGGTGCCTTGGCCCAGGGCCTGAACCTGTTCTTCACGCCGGGCACCTACCGGCTCGACCAGGCGATCGAGGTCACGCGCGCCGACACGGTCGTCACCGGCATCGGCTTCCCGACGCTCGTGCCGACCAGTGGCAACGCCGTGTTGACGACGGCCGACGTGGCCGGGGTGACCGTCTCGGGCCTCGTCGTCGACGCCGGCACGCAGAACAGCGACCAGCTGATGCGACTCGGCACCACGGGCTCGCACGTCGACCACGCGGCGAACCCGCAGAGCGTGCAGGACGTGTACTTCCGCGTCGGCTCGAGCATCCAGGGCAACGCGACCACCACGTTGCAGGTCAACTCGGACGACACGATCGTCGACCACATCTGGGCCTGGCGTGCCGACCACGGCGGCGCCCCCACGGGCTGGACCGTCAACCGCGGTGCGACCGGCGTCGAGGTGAACGGCGACGACGTCCTGGCCACCGGACTGTTCGTCGAGCACTACCAGCAGTACCAGGTGGTGTGGAACGGCGAGCGTGGTCGCACCATCTTCTTCCAGAACGAGCTGCCGTACGACGTGCCCGACAACGCGTCGTGGCGGAGCCCGACCGGCGAGGGCTGGGCGGCGTACAAGGTCGCCGACGGCGTGACCAGCCACGAGATCTGGGGTGGCGGCGTCTACTCGTTCTTCAACGCCAACCCGCAGGTGCGCCTGGCCCAGGCGTTCGAGGTGCCCCACACGGCGGGCGTGAAGGCCCACGGCGTCTTCACCGTCTCGCTGGGTGACGTCGGCACGATCTCGAGCGTCATCAACGGCGTCGGCGACTCGGTGCCGACGCCCGCGGGCAACACCGTCCCGAGCCGGGTGGTGACCTACCCGTGAGCGCCCGCCTCAGCCGCAAGAACCCACGCACGGACACGGATCGACGCACGACGACGAGCGGAGACATCATGAGAACCCACCAGCACCTGACGAGACGCGCCCTGACGCGACGGACCTTGACCGGCGCCGGCCTGGCCGCCGCCGCCGCGCTCGCCGCGACCACGGTCGCCGCCGCACCCGCCCCGGCCTCGGCCGAGACCTCGGCCCAGCAGGCGATCGTCTGGTCCCAGGAGTTCGACGGTGGCGCCGGCAGCGCACCCGACCCCTCGGTCTGGAACCTCGAGACCGGAGGGGGCGGCTGGGGCAACGGCGAGTTGCAGAACTACACGAGCTCGCGGGCGAACTCGGCGCTCGACGGCAACGGCAACCTCGTGATCACCGCGAAGCGTGAGGGCGACGGCTCGTACACGTCGGCCAGGCTCACCACGCAGAACAAGTACACGGCGCAGTACGGCCGGGTCGAGGCCCGCATCCAGATCCCGCGGGGTCAGGGCATCTGGCCGGCCTTCTGGATGCTCGGCGCCGACCTGCCGACGAACGCCTGGCCGAGCGCGGGTGAGATCGACATCATGGAGAACGTCGGCTTCGAACCGCATCGCGTGCACGGCACCGTGCACGGCCCCGGCTACTCGGGCGGTGAGGGCCTGACCAGCACGTGGCAGCACCCGCAGGGCTGGTCGATAGCCGACGACTTCCACACCTTCGCGGTCGACTGGGCCCCCGGCTCGATCACGTGGTCGGTCGACGGGCAGGTCTACCACCAGGTCACGCCGGCCAGCACGGGCGGCGACCCGTGGGTCTTCGACAAGCCCTTCTTCATCATCCTCAACGTCGCGGTCGGAGGTGCCTGGCCCGGCTACCCCGACGGCAGCACCCAGCTGCCGCAGCAGATGAAGGTCGACTACGTGCGCGTGTACCGGTAGGCGACGACCCGAGGAGGCGCGGTGTGAGCAGGTCTCGCACCGCGCCTCCTCGCGTGCTCGCGAGACCCCGGAAACTCGCCGAGACACCCGTCCGCGCGGAAGGGTCTCGGCGAGATCCTGGGGTCTCGTCGGCTCAGCGCGAGCCTGGGGCGCCGCCGCCGCCGGGTGCGGCAGCGGCGGTGGGCCTGGTGCCCGTGTCGACGCGGACGGTCAGGGCCAGCGCGTAGCCCGACGTCGCGTCGCCGGTCACCGTAGGCAGCTGCAGCGCCCCGCTGTCGTCGCTGAACACGTTGTCGCTCGCGAGGCTCACCTGGCTCAGGTTCGCCGTCGAGCCGTCGTACTCGCTCAGTGCGTAGACGGTCCGACACGCGTCCTCGGGCAGGGCGAGCTGTGACGTGGCGATCGCGTTCGTCGAATCGGTGATCGACCCCACGTCGGGGTAGACCTCGAAGTGGATGTGCGGCCACCGCCCCGAGTAGCAGGCCGGGAAGACCGACGAGAAGGTCACGGTGCCGGAGGCGTCGGCGACCTGCACGCCGCGCAGGTAGGTCTCGTCCGTGATGCCGTCCGAGTACATCGAGTACCCGCCGGCCGCGTCGCAGTGCCAGACGTAGACGGCGACGTCGGCGAACGGCACGTCACCGTTCGCCATGTCGAGCACCGTCATGCTCAGCGTGATCGGCACCCCCGCCGCGGTGGTGCCGCCGTCGAGGCTCGACCGGATGTCGCTGCGCACGATGCCCGACCGTTCGAGCACGTCGGCCCCGTTCGACCCGTCGCCCGGGTAGGGCCCGGCGGTCTCGTCGGGGATCTCACCCGCCGGCAGCGTGGTCGCCGTGCCCGCGGACGCGCTCGGGCTCGGCGTCGCCGTGGCGGTCGAGGAGGCGCCGGTTCCGCCCGTCCCCGTGGCCGACGTGCAGGCGGCGAGCACGACGCTGCCCGCGCCGAGCCCGATCAGGCTCAGCACGCTGCGGCGCGAGACGAGCGTCCGCAGGTCGAAGGCGACGCCCTGGTCGACGACCTCGTCGTCGACGCGGTCGAGCAGTCGGCCCTCGTAGGCGGGGCCCTCGGGAGTGCGGTCGGGTTCGGGGATGCGGGTGGGACGGGGGTCGCTCATGGTCACGCTCTCGGCTCGGGGCTGGTCGCCTCGGATGGGATCGCCGTCAGCCTGACGCCGGTCCCGATGAACCGGCCCTGCGCCTCCGATGAACCACCCATGAAGGAGGCGCGGTGCGAGACCTCTTCGCGCCGCGCCTCCTCCGGTGGTCGCCGAGACCCCGGGAACTCGCCGAGACACCCGCTCGCGCCGCAGGGTCTCGGCGACTTCCTGGGGTCTCGGGCTTCCGTTCGCGGGCCTCCGTCAGCCGGTGAGCGTGCGCCACCGAGACGGACCGCACGCCGTTCCGTGGTCCGGACGCCCCGCGCGGCGGCAGTGAGAACCTGGCCCTGGACGCGGCCGAGCGGGGAGTCCACACGGTGAGCGTCCGCTTCGCACCGACCGTGCACGGGGTGGGCGACCGCGGGTTCGTCGCGGCGCTCGTCGCCGTCGCCCGGGAGAAGGGCGTCTCGGCCTACCCGGGCGACGGGACGAACCGGTGGCCGGCCGTGCACCGGTCGGACGCAGCACGTGCGGTCGCGCTCGGCCTCGACCTGGCCGCGTCGTCGGAGGCCACGCGTCGCCTTCTGGGGTGGGCCCCGACCGGACCGACCCTGCTCGAGGACCTCGACGCGGGGGCGTACGGCTCGAGCCGCTGAGCGTCGCGTCACGTCGGTCGAAGACGAGAGAGGGGCACGGCCGCGGAAGAGTCCGCAGCCGTGCCCCAGATGCCGATGTTGTCGCATGAGCTTCACGGGCAGGGATGCAAGCAACACCGGCCAATGAAGACGCAAGAAACGCCTTCGACTCGTGTGACGTTACCCGCGTGCCGCCGATCGTGTTCTCAGCGTCGACGACACGGCCCGAGAGGGGGCGGGCACCTGGCGGGGGGGGGGCCGGGGGCCCGCCGATGCGCAGCCCCGTCGGGTGGGGCTGCTTGCGTCCACGAGATCAACGGGTGAGACCTCGAGGGCGCAAGTCGTGCGGCCTGATCAGCGAGGTCCGGGCTGAGGGGAGAACTGTGGCGCGGCGGACGGTGGGTGGGATCGGCCCGACGTGTACGAGAAAGATAAGGTGATCATGCCTCGGTTGTCCAGGGGTCGACCCGACCATCGACGTGGCCCCCCGTCGAGGGGGTAGCTGCGAGGCGGGACTCAGGCCGAGTTCTTGCCGCCGGCCGAGCGGGACATGCCGCCCGCTTCGCCGCGAGGGCCCTCGTGCCGGCGCTCGGACTCGGCCTGGGCACGGACGCCGGCCCCGGGGTCCGTGGCGTCGAGGTGGGCGGCGATCGCCCGATCACGGCGTCCGCGCCGGACCACACCGACGGCGGCCACGACGCCGACGGCGACGACCAGACAGACGACGACGACGGTGCTGACGTCCACGATGCTCACGGTGCCGGCACCCCCGACGAGACGACGATGATCATGGCGACGGCGAACCCCAGGACCGTCAGCCCGAGGTAGAGCCAGAGCGGCGCGGCGCTGCCGCCGACCCGGCGGCGCACGACGACGCTGCGACCGATCAGGTAGATGAGCGGGCTGAGGATCGCCCACGCCCATGAGAACGGCCTCTCGAGCCCGCGGGTCCGCAGGGTGCGGTGGTCGAGCCAGGCGAGCAGCACGATGCCGATCCAGAGCACGAGCGAGGCGATCTGGACGACGCCCAGGTCGCCGGCGTCGACGCCCGTCCGGCCCGGGACGGCCAGTTCGAGAGCGCGTCGCAGGGTCACCACCACGACACCCATCGCGACGATCGGCGAGAGCGCGATCGCGGTGACGAACGGCGTGGCCGGGAGGGCGATCCGCGGGTCGACCGCGGCAGCTCCGGTCGCGACGTCGCCCTGGCCCAGTCCTCGGTGGTCGGTCACGATGTCCCCCTCGTTCTCGGGCGGGACCCCGCCCACCCGCGGTCGGCCCGGACGTCTATGCACCGAGCGTTGCTCACCACCCTAGGGCGTCGGCCTCGACGAGGGGCCGTCGGGGGATAACCCCCGCGCGCGTCCGTGGGTTCATGTGATGTTCCGGTACCGGGCCCCGCGGCGAGGATCGTAGACATGACCGACACGACCTCCGCGACCATCGCCACCCGCGCCTCCTCGTCCACCACCATCCGTCGCCGCGGTGCCCTCGCCGCCGGTCTCGGCCTCGCGGCGCTCGCCGCCGTCACGCTCACCGGCTGCTCGGGCATGGCCGACGCCGCGACGAGCGCGCTCGGCGCCGAGCAGGTGCAGGAGCGCCACTTCGACACCGCGGCCGACGCGCCGAGCTCGGCCGACTCGACCGACGTCGCCTGGTTCCTCCCCGAGTGGGTGCCCGCCGACGCCCGCGACATCGACGTGCGCCTCGACACGCAGGAGCCCGGCTACGAGCTCTCGTTCGCGTCGGAGACCGGCCCCGACCTCGCGGGGTGCACGCCCGTCGACGGCGACCTCGGCGGCCCCGCCCTCGACCCGGCCACGCTGCCCGAGCCCCTGCCGACCTCGGGGCTCGTCAGCTGCGGCGACGGGCGCGTCTCGCCCCGGTCGACGGCCGCTGGGCCAGCTGGACCACCGTCGACGCGGTGCCCGGCGACGACGGCAACTCGACGCTGCGCCACTGATCGCCCGACGCACCCCCCGGCTCCCGCCTCCCGCTCCCGCCTCACGAACAGGAAGACCACCATGTCCCGTCCCGACCAGCCCCAGGGCGTCCCGTCCGCCCGTCCCGCCGACCCGACCCGAGGAGGCGCGGGCCCCGTCGCCCGCGTCCGGAACGTCACGAAGCCCTTCGGCCAGGGCGCCGGCCGCGTCGACGCGCTGCGCGACGTCGCGCTCGACCTGCCGACCGGGCAGTTCGCCGCCGTCATGGGCCCGCGCGGTTCGGGCAAGTCGACGCTGATGCACATCACCGCCGGCCTCGACTCGGCCACCTCGGGGCAGGTGCTGCTCGGTGACACCGACATCACCGGGCTCGACGACACCCAGCTGACGCTGCTGCGCCGCCGTCGCATCGGCTTCGTCTTCCAGGCGTTCAACCTCGTGCCGACCCTCGACGTGTCGGCCAACATCGAGCTGCCGTTCCGCCTCGACGGCCGCCGTGCCACCGCCGACGAGCGGGCCTGGATCGACTGGCTCGTCGCCACGCTCGGCCTCGGCGCCCGGCTGACCCACCGCCCCCACCAGCTCTCGGGCGGGCAGCAGCAGCGCGTCGCGATCGCCCGCGCCCTCGCCACGAGGCCCGACCTGATCTTCGCGGACGAGCCCACCGGCAACCTCGACTCGAAGGCCGGCCGCGACGTGCTCGACGTGCTGCGCACCGCGTCGACCGACCACGGCCAGAGCATCGCGATGGTGACCCACGACCCGGTCGCGGCGAGCTACGCCGACCGCGTGGTGTTCCTCGCGGACCGCCGCATCGTGCACGAGATCGACCGCAGCAGCGCCGCCGAGATCTCGGGCGTCATGCTCGACCTGGAGCGTGTCGCGTGAGCGCCGGCGACCAGCTGCGTGAGCACCGTCCCAGCATCCTCGTCGCCGGTCTCGGCACGACGTTCGGCGTCGGCCTGCTCGGCGTCAGCCGCGTGCTCGAGCAGGTCATCGCCTCCGACGCCGCGGTCGCCACGAGCGGCACGGTCTCGACGATGCTCGACGTCGTCGCCATGGTCTTCGTCGGACTCGCCCTCTACGTCGGCGCGATCGTGACGGCCAACACCTTCGCCACCGTGGTCGCCGGCCGCACGCCGACGATCGCCCTGATGCGCCTGCTCGGCTCGTCCGCGCGGGACCAGCGTCGGGCCGTCGCCCGTGAGGGTCTCGTGGTCGGCGTCGCCGGCGCCGTGCTGGGGACGCTCGCCGGCCTCGCGCTCGTCGTCGTCGCCGTCCGGGTGCTCGTGGGGCGCGGCGACCTGCCCGACCTCGCGTACTCGTACGTCTCGGTGGGCGGTCTCGTCCCGGCCGTCGCGGTCGTGCTGACCACGGTCGCCGCGGCCTGGGTCGGCTCGCGCCGCGTGCTGCAGGTGACGCCGCTGCAGGCGACCGACGCCGCGCAGGACGCGCCCGTCGCGGCTCGGTCACGACGCGTCGTGCGGACCGTGTTCGCCGCCCTGCTCGTCGTCGGTGGCGGTCTGCTGCTCGTCGCCGGGGTCGTCGTCGGGCTGGCCGACGCGATGGGCGTGTTGGTCGCGTTCGCTGGTGGCGTGCTGTCGTTCACCGGGGTCGTCGTCGGTGCCCACGCGCTGATGCCCACCGTGCTGAGCGCCGTCGGCCGCACCTTCGGCACCAGCCAGGTGGCACGCCTCGCCGCCGAGAACGCGGTACGTCAGCCCGAGCGCAGCACGCGGGCGACGATCGGCATCGTCATCGGCGTGACCCTCGTCACCACCCTGTCGGTCGCCCTCGAGACGCTGCGCACCTTCATCCGTTCGATCGAGCAGGACCCGTCGTACGCCGCCGAGCTCGACCGGATGTTCACCACGACGCTGCTGATCGTCGCCGCCCTCGTCGGCTTCTCGGCCGTGATCGCGGCCGTCGGCATGGTCAACGACATGTCGCTGAGCGTCCTGCAACGGAGGCGCGAGCTGGGTCTGCTGCGCGCGATCGGCTCGACCGCGGGTCAGGTGCGCCGCATGATCCTGCTCGAGGCGACGCAGATGGCGCTGACGGCGATCGTCGTCGGGGTGGTGCTCGGCGTCGTCTACGGCTGGGCCGGAGCCCAGGCGCTGCTCGGCTCGGCGAACCAGGGCCTGCTGATCGCGCCGACGCTGCCCGTGCCGCTTCTGCTCGGGCTGGCCGTGACGGCCGCCGTGCTCGCCGGGGTCGCCGCCCTCGTCCCGGCTCGCCGTGCCACGTCGGTCACCCCGGTCGAGGCGCTCGCCGCCCGCTGACGCGGGCGCGGCCCGACCGCCTAGGGGTGCATCCGAGGGTCCTCGGTCGGGTCGCGGAACATCGGCGGGCAGCCCTGCTCGACGGCCTCGGGGCGCAGCTCGTAGTGCCACGACTCGTTCTCGTAGATCTGGCAGAGGCCGTACGCGGCGCCGTTCTCCGAGAGCCACGAGGTCGCGTCCCACGAGCCCACGTCGACCGCGTCGCCGTGCACGTGGGCCGACGTCTCGGGCGTCGCCACCCACCGCGCCGCCTCGGTGCGCGAGCCGTACTCGGCCACGGCGTCGTCCAGCAGCTGCTCCTGGTACGCCGCCGACCGCCAGCCGCCGTTCACGACGACCACGACGTCGTCGTCGCCCGCGTCGGTCGTGGCGCGCTGCAGGGCGTCCAGGAGGCGCGGGTCGAGTCCCGAGACGGCCGGTACGTCCTCGTCGAACGGTGAGGTCCCGGGCGGGACGACGCCGCCCGCCTCGCCCGTCGCCTCGTCCCGACCGAGGGCGGCACCGACCGCGGCGGTCCCGAGGAGCCGGCCCGCGCCTCCTGGTCCGTCCACCGTCGCGGCGCGGGAGACCGCGACGGCCACCGCCAGGAGGACGACGAGCGAGAACGCGATCGCACCGGCGACGACGGCCAGGACGACGGCGGGGCGTCGTCGGTGCCGGCCGGGGACGGGACGTGTGGAGGGCGACGGGTCGAGGTTTCGCATGCCCCTCAGTCGACGGGATCCGCCGTTGCCGGCCCGTATGCGTTTCTCGATACGCGGACGATACGGCCCGGCTCGTAGCATCGGGGCGTGCGTGTGCTGGTCG
>NZ_LHOZ01000027.1:0-15665 GCF_001297205.1 Frigoribacterium sp. RIT-PI-h
CCCCACGCCGTCAACGGCCCCACCCCCACACGCACTGGCAAGGCAGGAGAATGCCACGCGCGGACGTTCATCCGCACTCGAACCTCGTCGACATGCTGAGTTGCCGACCCAGTAAACGGTGGCCGGGCGACGCGCGGATCGCACCGCGCCGGGGACCCGTCGCGGACGGCAGAGCACGACGCGACGCCGAGCACCGCGGGCAATTCAGGAGAACGACGACCAGGTGCGGCACCGGTCGCCGTCAGCGCGCCGATCTCCTGAGTTGCCGGCGCCGCGCGCGGCTCGACACCCTTCGGCCCGCTCACGCCGAGCGCACCCGGCACCGTCCGAGCGGGCAGGAGGCGCGGGTCGGGTGACCAGCGCCTCCTGCCGCCCTGTCACATCAGGTCGTTCGACTCGAGCATCTCGGTGACGAGGGCGGCGATCGCGGACCGCTCGGAACGGGTCAGCGTCACGTGACCGAACAGCGGGTGGCCCTTGAGCGTCTCGATGACCGAGGCGACCCCGTCATGACGGCCGACGCGCAGGTTGTCGCGCTGCGCCACATCGTGGGTCAGCACCACCCGCGAGTTCTGGCCGATGCGACTGAGCACGGTCAAGAGCACGTTGCGCTCGAGGGACTGGGCCTCGTCGACGATCACGAACGCGTCGTGCAGCGATCGTCCCCGGATGTGCGTCAGGGGCAGCACCTCGAGGATGCCCCGCTCGACCACCTCGTCGAGGACGTTCTGGGACACGATCGCGCCGAGCGTGTCGAAGACGGCCTGCGCCCAGGGGTTCATCTTCTCGCCGGCATCGCCCGGGAGGAACCCCAGGTCTTGGCCGCCCACCGCGTAGAGCGGGCGGAAGACCATGATCTTCTTGTGCTGTTGCTTCTCGAGCACGGCCTCGAGGCCGGCGCAGAGCGCGAGGGCCGACTTGCCCGTGCCGGCGCTGCCGCCCAGCGACACGATGCCCACCTCGGGGTCGAGCAGCAGGTCGATCGCCAGGCGCTGCTCGGCCGAGCGACCGTGCAGCCCGAAGACGTCGCGATCACCTCGGACGAGACGTGCCTCGCCGCGGGCGAACACCCGCCCCAGTGCCGAGCCACGATCCGAGTGCACGACCACCCCGGTGTTCACGGGGACGTCCGCGAGCGAACGAGCGGAGATCTTCTCGGACTCGTAGAACGACGCCATCTGCTCGCTCGAGACGTCGATCGAGGCCTGCCCGGTGTACCCGCTGTCGACGACCTGCTCGGCCCGGTACTCTTCGGCGGCCAGTCCGATCGAAGCGGCCTTCACCCGCAGGGGCAGGTCTTTCGACACCACCGTGACGGCCAGCCCGTCGGCGGCGAGGTTCGACGCGACGGCGAGGATGCGTGAATCGGCGTCGTTCAGTTGCAGGCCCGACGGCAGGACCGACATGTTCGAGTGGTTCAGCTCGACTCGCAGCGAACCCCCGTCGCCCACGGCCACCGGGAAGTCGAGACGGTCGTGCTTCAGGCGGAGATCGTCGAGCAGACGCAGGGCCTGACGGGCGAAGTAGCCCAACTCGGGGTCGTGACGTTTGCCCTCGAGTTCGCTGACGACGACGACGGGCAGTACCACGTCGTGTTCGGCGAAGCGGAAGAGCGCCTGCGGATCGGACAGCAGCACCGAGGTGTCGAGCACGTAGGTGCGCTGGGCGACCGCCTGGTCACCCCCTGTGGCTGATGCGGTGTTGCGTTCGGTTGAGGTGATGTTCGACGCGGTCACGACCACTCCGTCCTCGGGCGGCTGGGCACCCGGGTACCTTCGGCAGAGACGGCCGCGGAGCAGTTGCGAGGCGAACTTTCGTGGCCGTCTCGATCGGGCTCCTTGCCCGATGTGACGAACCTACGACGCGCCTCCGACATCCGCATCACCGACGCGACCGTGTCGTGTGACGATCAGGTGAACGACCCTCATGTGCTGGTCGAGGGTCGAGGGTCGCAGGTCGAGGGCGCGGGTCGCCCCCGCCCACCGGCTCCGCCCTAGTAGAAGACGCTCGTGCCGAACGAGGTGAACGCGCCCCGCAGCATCTCGAACGACTCGTCACCCGTGGACACGTGCACGCTCAACCGCACCGTCGTGTCACGCACGGTCGCCGTGACCCCGTGGTTGATCAGTGCGGCCGTCAGCGTCGTCATCTGGTCGAGGGCGGGCTCGAGCACGACGATGCCGGCGCGTTCCGCCTCGTCGCGGGGTGAGACCACCGGCACGGCGAATTCGTCGGCGAGGTCTATCACCCGGGTGGCCCGCTCGGCCACGGCCCGCGAGACGGCGGCTACGCCCACGTCCGCGAGGTCCTCGAGGGCCGTGGCGAACCTCGCCTGGGCGATGGGGTCGGGATGCGTCAGCTGGAACGCTGCGGCCCCCGGCCGGGTCGGCTGCCGCTCGTGGTACGAGCCGCCGAGGGTCAGGTCGCTGCCGGCGACACCGCTGAACACCGGGGTCAGAGCCGACAGAGCCCGATCGCTCAAGGCCAGGAAGCCCGTCCCCCACCCGGCCCGGACCCACTTCTGGCCGCCCGACGCGACGACGTCGGCCACGGCGTAGGGCGCGTCGACCACGCCGAATCCCTGGATCGCGTCGACGATCAGCAACCGGTCGCCGATCACCTGGCGGATGCCTTCGAGATCCACGAGGTATCCGGTGCGGTAGTCCACCAGGCTGACGGCGACGGCGGTGACCGAGTCGGTCAGGTGGCGCTGCACCACGGCCGGCGTCACGACGTCGTGGTCGAGGTCCATCCAGACCGGCTCGAGCACGCGCAGCGCCTCCGCCGAACGGGTCGCCGCGACGGGCATGCTCGGGTAGTCCCGGGGCGACATCAGGACCTGCCCGGTCAGACCGAACAACGTGTGCCTGAGTCCCGCGCTCGTGTTCGGCTGGAAGACGACGTGGTCCGGGGCGAAGCCGACGAGTGACGAGATGGCCCGTCCGACGCGCCCTGCCTGCTCGGTCAGGGCGATCTCGGACCCGAAGCGGGCCCGGGCCTGCACCTCGACCAACGAGCGCTGCTCGTCGGCGACGGAGCTCGAGATGGGGCCCCACTTCGCGAAGTCGAAGTATCCGGGTTCGTCGGTGAACCCCGAGGCGAGGTCGTCGATGGTCTTCACGGTGTTCTCCTAGGCGGGGGTGACTGGTCCACCGTAGTGCCGTCCGTGATCCGCCGACCCGCGCCTCCTCGTCCCGTCGGCGGCGCGAGTGCGTGCGCGGCCGTCGCGCTGGCCGTCGGGAACTCAGGAGAACGGCACACCACGACCCCCGCCAGGAGGCGCGGCGCAGCCGAACTCCGGAGTTGCCGACACCAGCGCCGTCACCGATGCAGCAGGCGCGCCTGTGTCAGCTGCCGTAGCGGCGGCGCCGGAGGGCGAAGTCGCGCACGGCCCGCAGGAAGTCGACCTCGCGCAGGTCGGGGTAGAAGGCCTCGACGAAGTAGAACTCGCTGTGGGCGCTCTGCCAGAGCATGAAGTCGCTCAACCGTTGCTCGCCCGAGGTGCGGATCACCAGGTCGGGGTCGGGTTGGCCGCCTGTGTAGAGGTGGTCGGCGATGAGCTCGGGGGTGAGCACCGCGGCCAGGGCGTCGAGCGTGCCCCCCGCGGCGTCGTGCGCCCGCACGATGCTGCGCATGGCGGCGGCGACCTCACGCCGCCCGCCGTAGCCGACGGCCAGGTTGACGTGGAGACCCGTCTTGTCGGCGGTTCGGGCCTGGGCCTCGCGGAGGGCCGAGCAGAGCGAAGGAGGCAGGTCGTCGGTCGCGCCGACGTGTTGCACGCGCCAGTCCCGCTGGCGCGAGAGCTCGTCGGCGACGTCGCCGATGATGCCGAAGAGCTCGGTCAACTCGTCGGACTGGCGGTTGCCGAGGTTGTCGGCCGACAGGAGGTAGAGCGTGACCACCTTGATGCCGAGGTCGTCGCACCAGGTGAGGAACTCGCTGATCTTCGCCGCACCCGCGCGGTGCCCGTGGGCGGCCGTCTCGAGCATGCGTTGCTTGGCCCATCGCCGGTTGCCGTCGACGATCATCGCGACGTGGTGCGGCAGCTCTTGACCGTCGAGGCTGCGGCGGATGCGGTTCTGGTAGAGGCCGTACAGGACTCCCCTGGCGAGGGGAGAAGGACGGCGCTTTTTCACAGGGCTACGGTAGCCCACGGCGGGCCCTCCACAGAGCCGACGATTCTCAGCCCGCCGCCTCGGACGCTCCCCTAGGCTCGGCCCCATGAGCAGCCACACCGACGGAGATCGCGCGGGTCCCCAGGCCGACGAGGCCGACATCCCCAACCTGCCGTTGCTCGACGACGCCCTCGCCTACCCCTCGATCGAGCGCAAGCCGAGCTGGCGTGGCTGGATCCACGCGGCCACGTTCCCGGTCGCGATCGCGACGGGCATCGTCCTCGTCGTCCTCGCTCAGGGTGTGGCGGCGACCTGGGCCTGCGCCGTCTTCATGACGACGTCGCTCCTGCTCTTCGGGATCTCGGCGACCTACCACCGCTTCCCGTGGAGCCCGAACGCCAAACGCTTCCTCAAGCGCCTCGACCACGCCAACATCTTCCTGTTGATCGCCGGCACCTACACGCCCATCGCCGTCATCGCCCTGCCGCCGTCGAAGGGCGTCACCCTGCTCGTGCTCGTCTGGACGGGCGCCGTGCTCGGCATCCTCTTCCGGGTGTTCTTCCTGAACGCGCCGCGGTGGTTGTACGTGCCGCTCTACGTCCTGCTGGGCGTCGGCGCGTTGGGCTTCATCGTCGACCTGCTCGACGCCAACGTCGCGATGATGGTGCTCGTGCTGGTCGGCGGTGCCCTCTACATCGCGGGCGCCGTGTTCTACGGCATCAAGAGGCCGAACCCCGTGCCAGGGCACTTCGGATTCCACGAGCTCTTCCACACCATGACGGTGCTGGCGTACCTCTGCCACTGGACGGGCATCCTGCTGGTCGCCCTGGACCCGCCGACCTTCTAGGGCGAGGTCACCGAGCCGAGGAGGCGCGGGTCGCCGCCCCGGCCCCGGTCGCGTGGGTCCCGAGTCGCCCTCGCGCCCCCTGCGGGCGCCGCCGTCGGCGAGGCCGCCCCCGAGGGGGCGGGCCCGCCGGTCGGCGCCTCCGGGCAGTTCTTCGTCGTCGAGCGCGGCCGCCGCCAGGGTCGCCTCGTCGCGCTCGGCCGGGATGCGCTCCCGCACCTCGCCGCGGTGGCGGGTACGGCGGCCCCGCCGGGGCATGTCGACGACGATCAGCACCGGCGCGATCGCGGCGAACGCGATGGCGACGAAACCCCAGACGCCGGGCGTGACCGCCTCGTCGGGGATGGTCGACGGAGGCAGGGTCGGGTCGGGTGTCTGCGGCTGGGCGAGAAGACGGGTCGTGACGGTGAGCACCGAGTCGGAGAGCGCGCTCATCGCTGCACCCCGACGAGGCCGGTCTCGGGGTCCACGACGCCTGCGAAGAGGTCGTCCTCGGGCAGGTCGGACTCGACGTTCGACTCGACGAGCTGGAAGTCCTCGGTGGGCCAGGCGGCCACCTGCAGGTCGTGAGGCCAGAAGAAGAACGCACTGTCGAGCGGCACCTGGCTGGCGTGGGACCGGAGGGCGGCGTCGCGCACGGGGAAGAAGTCGGAGACCGGCACGCGGGTCGTGGCCAGGTCGGGACGGTCGCTGAAGCGGGCCAGCATCGCGGTCAGCGACTCGATGAGGGGCGACTCGGGGTCGCTCTCGCGCAGGTGCGTGATCATCGCGCCGATGCGCCCGGCACTGAACATGCGGTCGTAGTAGACCTTGTCGATCTGCCAGGCGTCACCGGTGGCCGGGTAGCGCTCGGGGTCGGAGGCGTCACGGTAGGCGGCCATCGAGATCTCGTGCGTGCGGATGTGGTCGGGGTGCGGGTAGCCGCCGTTCTCGTCGTAGGTCACCAGCACCTGGGGCTTGAACCGGCGGATGATCGCGACGAGGGGCTCGGCGCTGATCTCGAGCGGGATGGTCGAGAACGAGTTCACCGCGACCGACTCGCCCTCGGCCGGAAGGCCCGAGTCGGCGTAGCCGAGCCACAGGTGGTCGATGCCCATGGCCGCCTGCGCGGCCGCCATCTCGTGCACGCGCAGGCCCGCGATGTCTCGTTCGGCGTGGGCGCGGGCCTCGAGCTGCTCGTTGAGGATCGACCCCTGCTCGCCGCCGGTGCAGCTGACGACCAGGACGTCGACGCCCAAGCTGCGGTAGTAGGCGTAGGTCGCCGAGCCCTTGCTGGACTCGTCGTCGGGGTGGGCGTGGACCGCCAGCAGGCGCAGGGTCAATTCTTCCTCGCAATGTATGTCGGGCAGACGTTGCTACCCTGAGGACAGCTTAATCGGACGGAGATCCGCGTGACGTCCACGCCCCGTGTCACCTCGCCCTCGTCGCGCCTCGACGCCCGGTACGGGCGTTCCCCGCGGGGCCGACGCCGCCGCCTGGTCGTGGGGCTCTCGGTGGCCGTCGCCTTCGTCGTGGTCTTCGCGGCCTGGGTCGTCTTCGCCGCGTTCGACGGCACCTCGTCCCAGCTCGAATCCGCCGACGTGGGATACCAGGTGACCTCCGACCGGGCCGTCGAGGTTCAGTACACCGTCACCGCGGACACGGGCGAGGCGGTCGACTGTGCGGTCGAGGCCCAGAACAGCGGCTTCGCGGTCGTCGGCTGGAAGATCGTGCACCTGCCCGCCTCCGAGCAGCGCTCGGTGACCTACACGACCTCGCTGGCGACGTCGGAGCGGGCGGTCACGGGCTTGATCTACCGGTGCTGGCTTCCCTAGACTGCTCAGAATCGCACGACGAGACCGGCCACTCGGCCGGTCTCCTTTTTTCGGTGGGCGACCTCGCCCCGGCTCCCGGCACCGCGCCTCCTCGGCTCGATTCGCCCGACCGGGTTCGGCCGCCGCACGAAACGGAGACACCATGAGCACTGACAACGAGACCACCTGGCTCACGACGGACGCCCGCGACCGTCTGCAGGCCGAGCTCGACACCCTCAGCGGCGAGGGACGTCGTGAGATCGCGTCGCGCATCGAGGCCGCCCGCGAAGAAGGCGACCTGAAGGAGAACGGCGGTTACCCCGCCGCGAAGGACGAGCAGGGCAAGATGGAGGCGCGCATCCGCACGCTGATCAACCTGCTGAAGCACGCGACGGTGGGCGACTCGACGGCCGCCGACGGCATCGTCGGGCCGGGCACCGTCGTCACGGCCACGATCGCCGGCGACGAGAGCACGTTCCTGCTCGGCAACCGCGAGATCATCGCCGCCGGCAGCGACCTGTCCGTCTACAGCGAGACCAGCCCGCTCGGGCAAGCCATCAACGGTCTGAAGGTCGGCACGACGACCAGCTACACCGCCCCGAACGGCAAAGAGATCTCGGTGTCGATCACGAACGTCGAGACCTACCAGCCGTAGGTCGCCCGATTCGAAGGCCCCCGCTCGATCGGAGCGGGGGCCTTCGTCGTCCCGGGCCCGTGGCGGGGACTGCCGTCGCGGATGTCGGCAACTCCGGAGGACGACGTGCGGAACACCCGTCCCGCGCCCGCGGGTCGTCGTTCTCCTGAGTTGCCGACAGGGACACGAGCCCGCAGGAGGCCCGGGTCGCGTCAGGAGGCGCAGGGCGCGCAGGAGGCGCGGGGCGCGTCAGGAGGCGCGGGTCGCGTCAGGGAGAGGCGGCTCAGAAGTCGACGTTGGGCTCGTACCCGGCGTCGCGAAGCCGCTGCAGTACCTCTTCGACATGGTCGGGGCCGCGCGTCTCGACGCTGAGTTCGAGCTCGACCTCGCTGATCTGGAGACCGCGACCGTGACGGGTGTGCAGCACCTCGACCACGTTGGCGTTGGCGTCGGACAGCACCTCGCTCACCCGGGTCAGCTGGCCGGGACGGTCGGGCATGCCGATGCGCAGCTTGACGTAACGGGCGGCGGCCGCGAGGCCGCGACCGATCACGCGCTCCATCATGAGCGGGTCGATGTTGCCGCCGCTGAGGATCACCACGGTCGTGCCGAGGTCGCGCACCTGCTCGGTGAGGATGGCTGCGATGCCCACGGCACCCGCGGCTTCGACGACGAGCTTCGCGCGCTCGAGCAGCACGAGCATCGCCCGGGCCGTGTCGTCGTCGCTGACCGTGACGATCTCGTCGACCGTGTCGCGGATGATCTCGAAGTTGAGCACCCCGGGCTTCGCGACGGCGATGCCGTCCGCGATCGTGGGCTGGGCGTCGATGTCGGTCCGCACGCCGAGCTTCATCGAGACGGCGTAGGGGGCGGCGTTGGCCGCCTGCACGCCGATGATCCGGACGTCACGCCCGGTGAGTGCCGCGCTCTGCTTCAAGGCGCTGGCCACGCCGGCCGCCAACCCGCCCCCGCCGACGGGCACGATCACGGTGTCGACGTCGGGCACCTGCTCGAGGATCTCGAGCCCCAGGGTGCCCTGGCCGGCGACGACGTCGGCATGGTCGAACGGTGGGATGAACACGGCGCCGGTCGTGTCGGAGAACTCTTGAGCGGCTCGTAGCGACTGTTCGACCGTGTGCCCCCGGAGGACGACGTCGGCCCCGTAGTGCCGGGTCGCCTGCAGCTTGGGCAGGGCCACGCCCACGGGCATGAAGATCGTGGCCGCGATGCCGAGCTCGCGGGCGGCCAGGGCGACACCCTGAGCGTGGTTGCCGGCCGAGGCTGCGACGACCCCGCGTGCCTTCTCGTCGTCGGTCAGCTGGGTCAAGCGGTTGTAGGCGCCTCGGATCTTGTACGACCCGGTGCGCTGCAGGTTCTCGCACTTCAGGTGCACCCGCGAACCGAGGACGTCGGCGAGGTACTGCGAGGTCTCCATCGGGGTGACGCGGACGACCTGCGAGACGCGATCTCGTGCCTCCTCGATCTGGACGAGGGTGGGACCGGCCAGGGTGCGTTCAGACATCGGTGAGGCCTCCGGGCTGCGTGACGTCGTGTTCGACGGGTCGTGGCTGTTCTCGCCACGTGCCCCTCGCGACGTAGGTGATCATGACGTTCAGCACGGCCACGAACGGGACCGCGAAGAGGGCGCCGGGGATGCCGGCGACCAGGGTGCCGGCCGCGACGGCGAAGACGACGGCCAACGGGTGCACCTTGACGGCGCTGCCCATGACGAAGGGTTGCAGCAGGTGCCCCTCGATCTGCTGCACGAGGATGACGACGGCGGGCATGAGCAGGGCCACGACCCAGCCGTTGTAGACGAGCGCGATGACGACGGCGACCGCCCCGGTCGCGACGGCACCCACGACGGGCACGAACGAGCCGAGGAACACCGCGATCGCGATCGGCGCCACCAGGGGCAAGCCGAGGAAGAACGCCCCCAGACCGATGCCCACGGCGTCGACGAAGGCGACGAAGATCTGCACCTTGACGAAGTTCGTCAGCGTGAGCCACCCGGCACGCCCCGCCCCGTCGATCGCCGGACGCGAGACCCGGGGGAAGAGCCGGACGACCCATCGCCAGATCTCGGCCCCGCCGATGAGCAGGAAGATCGTCGCGAAGAGCCCGAGCACGAGCCCCGCACCCACGTGCCCCGCCGTCGACCCGACCGAGAGGGCACCCCGCACGAGCGGCTGGCTGTCTTGCTGGATCGCCGCGACGGCGTCGGACACGTACCCGTTGATCTGCGCCTCGGTCAGGTGCAACGGCGAGGTGAGCAGGAAGTCCTTGAGGTCGCCGTACGATGCGACCGACCGATCACGCAACGAGGGCCAGCCGTCGACGATCTGGAGCACGACGAGCAGCAGGAGGCCGGAGACCGAGACGAAGAACCCGACCAGGACCGACACGACCGCCAGCCACTTGGGCCAGCCGTGCCGCTGCAACCACCCCGACAGCGGTACGAGCAGGGCGGAGATCAGCAGAGCCACCAGGAAGGGGATGACGATGACCCGCAGCTGGGTGACCAGCCAGACGAGGACGCGGGCCACCGCCACGAGCAGCAGGATGCGCCACGACCAGGCCCCGGCGATGACCATGCCCCGGGGCACGGACGGGTCGGCGACGGTGCCGGCCGTGCGTCCGCCCACCGCGTCGCCCTGCGTCTCGTCGCCGCGCGTGGGGCGGTTCCGCCAGATCATCGCGTCAGTTTATGGCCCCGCGAGGCCGGTCATCCACCCGTCCACATGCCGTCGGAGGCATGTGCCGTCCGGGACGAGACGACACGGGGAGGCGCGGCGCCTGTCGGTGGCCGTCGCTACAGTCGTCCGCGTGCCCCGTCAGCAGCTCTCCCCCACCCAGGCCCGACGCGTGGCCTTGGCGGCCCAGGGCTTCGGCGGCCCGGTCGACGGCCCCGTGCGCCCGGGGACGCGCCAACTGAACGGCCTCGTCGACCGCCTCGGCCTGCTGCAGATCGACTCGGTGAACGTGTTCGAGCGCAGCCACTACCTGCCCGCGTTCGCCCGCCTCGGCTCCTACGACCGGGCGACCCTCGACCGCCTCACCTTCGCTCCCCGTGGACGGTACGTCGAGTACTGGGCCCACGAGGCGGCCATCGTCCCGGTCACCACATGGCCCTTGCTGCGGTGGCGGATGCGCGACTACGAGGTCAAGTGGCGGGGCGACGCCTCGTCGTGGTTGTCGACGAGCCCTCGGATGGGGCGCTGGCTGCTCGACGAGATCCGTGACAAGGGCCCGCTGCCCGCCAGCCTGGTCGAGGCCGACGCCGCCGTCTTCCCGCAGCCCGACCGGACGGGCCCGTGGTGGGGGTGGGGGGACGTCAAACGCGGCCTCGAGTCATTGTTCCGCACCGGCGCCCTGGTCAGCGCCGGGCGTCGGCGGTTCGAGCGCGTCTACGCCCTGCCCGAACAGGTGCTCGCGGCCGAGGTGCTGGCCGTGGACGTCGACCGCCACGAGGCCCACCGCCGCCTCGTCGCCCACGCAGCCCGCGCCTCCGGGGCGGCGACTGCCTCCGACCTCGCCGACTACTTCCGGCTCAAGGCCGCGGCCGTCGCGCCTGCCCTCCGCGCACTGCACGACGAAGGAGTCGTCGAGCCCGTGGTCGTGCCGGGCTGGGGTGCGACCGCGTGGCTGCATCGAGACGCCCGCGTGCCCCGCCGACTCGAGGCCGACGCCGTGCTGTCACCGTTCGACCCCGTGGTGTGGCACCGACCCCGAGCCGAACGGCTCTTCGCCTTCCGCTACCGCATCGAGATCTACACCCCCCGTGAGAAGCGAGTGCACGGCTACTACGTGCTGCCCGTCCTGCAGGACGACCAGCTCGTGGGGCGGGTCGACCTGAAGAGCGATCGTCAGGCGGGCGTCCTGCGCGTGCAGTCGGCATGGCGCGAGCGCGACCTCCCGATCGACGTCGAACGGCTCGCGACGACGCTGCGCCGAGCGGCGGCCTGGCAAGGCTTGGACCGGGTCGAGGTCGCCGACCGAGGGGACCTGGCAGGTGCGCTCCGAGCGACCCTGGCGGGCCGTGCCGATTCCGACGCCGACGTGGCGGTCGGCCACCTCGACTAGAAGGTGCCGGCGTTCTGCCGCAACCGCTGGATGCGGTCGGCGAGCGGTGGGTGGGTGCTGAAGAGCCGGTCCATCACGCCGGGCTTCATCGGATCGCTGATCCAGAGGTGCGACATCGAGGTGTTCTGCTGCTGCATGGGCCGACCGTGGGCACCGAGCTTCTCGAGGGCTCGGGCGAGACCCTCGGGGTACCGCGTCGTCAACGCCCCGGTGGCGTCGGCCAGGTACTCGCGCTGACGCGAGACGGCCGCCTGGACGCCTGCCGCGGCGAGCGGGGCCATGATCATGGCCACCAGACCGAGCACGAGGAAGACGGGGTTCCCTCCGCCACCGCCGTTGTTGTTGGAGTTGCGGTTCCCCCCGGACAACGCGCTGAAGAACGACATGCGCAACAGGATGTCGGCGAGGAAACCCACGGCCACCACGAGGCCGAACACCATGGTCGACACCCGGATGTCGTAATTCTTGACATGGCCGAGCTCGTGAGCCATGACACCCTGCAGCTCGGCGTCGTCCATGATCTCGAGCAAGCCCGTCGTGGCGGCGACGACCGCGTGGTCGGGGTCGCGCCCCGTGGCGAAGGCGTTGGGGGCCGGATCGATCACCACGTAGACCTTGGGCATCGGCATGCCCATCGTGATGCTGAGGTTCTCGACCGTGCGGTACAGGCGCGGAGCCGTCACGCCGTCGACCTGCTGGGCGTTGCTCATCGAGAGCGCCTGCCCGCTGGCGGCGAAGTACTGGATCAGCGCGTAGACCGCGGCACCGCCGAGCACGAGGAAGCCGATCGACCCGTTGTTCCAGATGGCGCTCGCGGCGAACCCCAGTGCTCCGACGATCACGAGGAAGATCAGGACGATGAAGACGGTGTTGCGCTTGTTGCGCGAGATCGCGGAGTACATGGTGTCGAGAGCGACTCGGCCTGCGTCAGAACTGGACGCGCGGCGGCTCGGCGATCGCCGACGGTTCGGAGACCTCGAAGAAGTCCCGCTCGCTGAAGCCGAGGCGCTTCGCGAAGAGCGAGTTGGGGAAGACCCGGTTCTTGGTGTTGAACTCACGCACGCCGCCGTTGTAGAAGCGGCGGGCGGCCTGGATCTTGTCTTCGGTGTCGACCAGCTCGGACTGCAACTGGAGGAAGTTCTGGCTCGCCTGGAGCTGTGGGTAGGCCTCGGCCACGGCGAAGATGCTCTTCAGGGCGGTCTGCATGTGCCCCTCGGCAGCCGAGGCTTCGGCCGGGGTGCCGGCCCCGATGGTCTCGGCACGCGCCGCGGTCACGTTCTGGAACACCGACGACTCGTGGGCGGCGTACCCCTTGACCGCCTCGATGATGTTGGGGATCAGGTCGGCCCGGCGTTTGAGCTGGATCGTGATGTCGCTCCACGCCTCGTCGACGCGCACCTTGAGGGTCACCAACGAGTTGTAGGTGGCCCAGAGGTAGATGCCGATGATGACCGCGAGCAGGACGATGATGCCTGCTGCTACCAGGATGCCGATCGTGGCCGGTTGCATGACGTGTCACTCCTAGATGGTGGACCGATGACGGCGGGCGCCGGATGGTCGCCCGCGACCCGGGTCGGGTCGTCGGGAGCCCGTTGGACACTATAAATGCGCTGCATGTGGGCTCCCTGCCCGTCGGGAGATCTCGGAGCAGACTCCCGACGAGCGCTCGTCCGGCCATCTCCCCCGCGCAACGGATTGACTTGTACCCCGAGAACGTGCTGAATGGGTGACAGTGTTCGAGTCGCCGACCCTGCATCCGACGCGTCCGTCGACTTCCGTCGACGGACGGCTCCTGGTCGTGCCGCGACGCGGGCGGCGCATCGTGTCGACCCTCGCGGCGGTCGCGCTCGGTCTCGCGCTCGCCCTGTCGGTCGGCGTCGGCGCCCACGCCGCGGGCAGCCCCTCGGACACGCCCACACCCGCCCCGTCGACCGGCCAGCCCGGTCCCGATCCGGTCGCACCGACCATCCGCGACGTCGGCGACCAGGACGTGAACGCCGTCGTGGTCGGCGGCACGGGCACGTCCGGGGCCACCGTGAGGGTGCTCGACCCCCGCGTCCCCAGTCGGGCCCTCTGCGAGGTCACCCTGGCCACCGGAGGCACGACCAGCGTCCCCTGGTCGTGCACGGTGACACTCGAGGACGGCGCCGACCAGGCCCTCACGGTCCGCGACGTCACGAACTCGGCCGTGGTCGGCGACGCGATCAGCGCTCCGTTCTCGGTGCTCGGCCCGCCGACGGTCCAGGGCGGACCCGCCATCGGCGGCAAGGTCACGGGCCCCGCCTTCGCGGGTGCCCGCGTGACCGGCGACGGAGGCGCGGCGCCGGTCTCGGCGACGGCCGACGCCTCCGGGGCATGGTCCGCCGCGCTCCCGTCCACGACCGGGCCGACCGGCAGGTACACGGTCACGGCGTCACAATCCTCGGACTCCGTTCCCGCCGTACCCCGGTCGGCGACCTCGACCGGCGTGGCCGTCACGATCGACCGCGACGCGCCCGCCGCACCCGTCGTCACCGCGCCCCGCGCCGGCGAACGAGTCACCACGCAGCCGCTCACGTTCTCGGGAACGGGAGAAGACGGTGCGACCGTGACCGCCTACGTCGACAGCACCCCCGTATGCCAGGCCACGGTCGCCGGTGGATCGTGGCGCTGCACGTCGTCCGATGCGGCGCTCCCCGACGGGGAGCACGTGGTCCAGGCCGCGCAGATCGACGCGGCGGTGAACGTCGGGCCGCCCAGCGCGGGCATCTCGATCACGGTGGCGTCGTCGACCGCGCAACCCGCGCCTCCTTCGTCCTCGGCCGCCCCGGCACCGACACCGGGGCCCGGTGCGTCGGGGGGTCCGGCCGGCCCGACCGAGCCGTCTTCCGGGACGCCCGGGGGGCCGGGTCCCGGAGGCGGCTCCGGCGGCCCCCCGGGCGACGACGACGGGGGCCTGCCCGAGGCGACCACGCCGACGACCGGCTCCTGGGCGGCGGCGACGACCTTCGGCCGCGACCTGCCCTCCCTCGGCCAGACGATGACCGGCACGGGATGGCTGCTCGCCCTGGGCCTCGCGGCAGCGTTCGTCCTGCTCGTCGTCGCGCCGGCACGCCTGCCGGCGACGGCGCTGCGCGGTCGGCTGGCGCCCCGTGGCCTGCGGCTCACGGGCCGGACCCGCCGCCGGGACCCCCCCCCCTCCCTCCCGCCCGCCACGCTCGCCCCCCGCCTCGCCGCCGGGCTGACCGTCGCCGCCGGAGCCGCCGTGGTCGGGCTGGCAGCCGGCCTCGACGACGAGGTCCGCTACGCGCGTCTGTTCGCCGGGATCGTGATCGGGGTCGCCCTGGTCAACCTGCTCACCGTCGTCGTCCCCACCCGGCTGATGGGGCGCTCCCGGGAGCGCGAGGCGCGCGTCCGCATGTCACCGCGCCTCCTTCTCGTCGCTGTCGTCGCGTGTGCGATCACACGGCTGCTCGGCCTCGACCCGCCCCTCGTGCTCGGGGTGGTGCTCGTCGGCAGCCTCGCCGCGGCGCCCCGGTCGGGGGCGCCCCTGTCCGGTGCGCGCCACGGCCGGACCGACGCGGTGGACGATCGCGAGGCCGGGCTGCTGGCGCTCGTCCAGGTCGTCGCCCTGGTGGCCGTGTCGGCCGTGGCCTGGGCCGTCCACGGGGCCCTGCCCGCCACCGGAGGGTTCGTCATCGAGCTGGCCCTCGAGACGAGCGCGACGGTCTGCCTGACCGGGCTCGGGTCACTCGTGCTCGCACTCGTGCCGGTGGGCTCGCTACCGGGTCGTGGGATCTGGGCCTGGTCTCGCTCGCTGCACGTGGGGCTCACCGTGGTCGGCGTGGCCGCGGCGGCCGCCGTGCTGACAGGCGGGCCTTCGTCCTTCCCGGTCGGAGGGGCGGTCGTGGCCGCCGCCGTGACGGCAGGCCTCTGCGTCGCGGTCTGGCTCGGGACGTCGTTCGTCGAGGTCACCACCGACGAGGCCTGACCCGGCGCGCGCCCCTGCCGTCGGCCGCGCCGACTGCGGACCCGCCTGGCCGCCAGCCCGGTGACGGCGGCTCCGTTGACTGCGGTCCGGCGTCCCGCCGCGCCGCGCAACCTGCGACCCTCGTCGTCGGCAACTCAGGAAATCGACGCACGAACGCGCTCGCCGGGCCCGCGAATGCGCCGATCTGCTGAGTTGCCGACAACGCGCAGGCGGGGCGGGGCGGGAC